>NZ_JCBCUY010000049.1:0-28051 GCF_059862705.1 Pseudomonas sp. MF08817 | reverse complement strand
GCGCGGTGGTCTACAACGGCAGCGACGGCAGCACCACCGTGCAAATGGTCCGCCCGCCCGACGCAGCCACCAAAGCCCACAACGCGAAAACCCGCTGGGCCGACCCCTTCCTTTTCGGCGCACCGGGGGTGAGGCAATGAAACACCCCGTTTGTTTAGGCGACGCCACCCGCCGTGGCGGGCGAGTTTTGTGTGACGGTCTCAATCGTCCCGGGTCAGCACCTCGAGCAACTCGATCTCGAACACCAGGTTCGAGTGGGGCTTGATATGGGCGCCCATGGAACGCTCGCCATACGCCAGAGGCGCCGGCACCCACAGCCTGCGTTTGCCCCCCACTTTCATTCCCATCAACCCCAGATCCCACCCTTTGATGACCCGCCCCGTGCCGATCACACACTGGAACGGCTTGCCCCGCTCGTATGAGGAATCGAACGAGGTGCCATCTTCCAGAAACCCCCGGTACTGGGTGGTAATCAAGGCCCCCTTGACCACTTCCTTGCCCTCGCCGAGCTGAATATCCGTCACCTGCAATGGCTCGTTCATGAGTATCTACTCGTCAGTGCGCCTATGTCCGAGGCTTGAAGGGCTGGGTTTTCTCAGAAAGTGCAGGGGTTGGCAACCGTTGTCATTCACCTGCGCAGATAAATCCCGGCACAGGAAAAGCCAGCGCTAGCACTAACTCAATGGCCCAACAAAAGAAATCGCCCACCCACCCGGCCAAATCAGCGTTATCAACCATACTCAGCGCCACCGCTGAACCAGTTTGTGTGACCTCTTGTGCAGTTCCAGTAGTGAGATCCCGGTTGAGCATCCAACACCTCGCACCTCACGCCCCTCGGAAACCGCCATGCACATTGCAATCCTGACCTTTGACCGCTTCAACGAGTTGGATTCGATCATCGCCTACACCCTGTTGAGCCGCATCGCCCTGCTGGGGGACCCGCACTGGCGCGTCAGCATCGCCGCGCCCACGGCCCAGGTCACGTCGATGAACGGCCTGACCCTCAATGCCCACATCGATCTCGAAGAGGCGTGCCGGGCCGATGCGGTATGGGTCGGCAGCAGCCTGGACATCATGGATGTTTGCCAGAGCGCACCGCTCATGGCCACGCTACGGGCCCTGAACCCGCGCCGCCAATTGCTCGCCGCCCAGTGCTCCGGCACTTACCTGCTGGCTAAGCTGGGCCTGCTGGAAGACCACACCGCTTGTACCGACAACACCAGCAAGCCCTGGGTGGTGGCTGCGGGTATCAAGGTGCTCAACCAGCCCTTTCGCGCCGTGGGCAACGTCGCCACCGCCGGGGGGTGCCTGGCGTCGTCTTACCTCGCGGCGTGGCTGATCGCACGGCTCAAGGGCCAGACCGAGGCGCGAGAGGTGTTGCACAACTTTGCCCCGGTGGGGGAAAAGGATGAGTACGTCAAACGCGCCTTCGTACATATCGGGGCGAACCTGGAAACCGTAGCCCAGGCCTGATTAGCGCTGCAGCGCCCCCGCCACCCCGGTAGAATCGCGCCCTGCCCGGCCGGCACCCGTCGCCGGTTCCCCGCCCAGACGTCCCGGAGTACGCCCATGCCCCACGAAGGCAACCTGTTGCAAGCCGCTGTTGTGTTCCTCTTTGCGGCGGTGCTTACCGTGCCCCTGGCCAAGCGCCTGCAACTGGGCGCCGTACTGGGTTACCTGTTTGCCGGGGTGATTATCGGGCCGTCGGTGCTGGGGTTGATTGGCAACCCGCAAAGCGTCAGCCATATCTCCGAGCTTGGTGTGGTGCTGCTGCTGTTCATCATCGGCCTGGAGCTGTCGCCCCGGCGCCTGTGGGTGATGCGCAAAGCGGTGTTCGGCGTGGGCCTGGCCCAAGTGCTGCTGACCGGTTCGGTGATCGGCACCGTGGCACTCTTCGTATTTGGCCAACCGCTCAACAGTGCGATTGTGCTGGGCCTGGGCCTGGCACTGTCGTCCACGGCGTTCGGCCTGCAAAGCCTGGCCGAACGCAAGGAACTGACCGCGCCCCACGGGCGCCTGGCGTTTGCCATTCTGCTGTTCCAGGACATCGCTGCCATTCCCCTGATCGCTATGGTCCCGGTGCTGGCCGGTGGCGATCACTCCACCACCGCCGCCCAAGACCTCAACCACGGCCTGCAAGTGCTGGGCAGCATCGCGGTGGTGGTGATCGGCGGGCGCTACCTGCTGCGCCCGGTGTTTCGCATCGTCGCCCGCACCGGGCTGCGGGAAGTGTCCACCGCCACCGCGCTGCTGGTGGTGATCGGCACCGCGTGGCTGATGGACCTGGTGGGCGTGTCCATGGCTTTGGGGGCGTTCCTGGCCGGGCTGCTGCTGGCGGATTCGGAGTACCGCCATGAACTCGAAGCGCAGATCGAGCCCTTCAAAGGCCTGCTGCTGGGGCTGTTTTTCATCAGCGTCGGCATGGGCGCCAATATCAGCCTGCTGTTCAGCGCCCCGGCAGCGGTGCTGGGCCTGACGCTGCTGCTGATCCTGATTAAGCTGCCGTTGCTCTATGTGGTCGGCCGCCTCGCCGGGGGCCTGGGCCAACTCAATGCCCTGCGCCTGGGGGTGGTGTTGGCGGCGGGCGGCGAGTTTGCCTTCGTGGTGTTCAAGATCGGCCGCGACCAAGGCCTGTTCGAGCCGCGCCTGTACGACTTGCTGGTGCTGACCATCACCCTGTCCATGGCCCTGACGCCATTGTTGTTACTGCTGTGCGGGCGCCTGATCCAGGCCAAGCCTGCCGTGGTGCCGGTGCCCGAGCATTTGCGCAGCATCGACACCGATGCCCCCCGGGTGGTGATCGCGGGCATGGGCCGCATGGGCCAGATCGTGGCGCGGATCCTGCGGGCGCAGAACATCCAGTTCGTGGCCCTGGACACCTCGGTGGAAACCATCGAGTTGACCCGCAGTTTCGGCGGTTTGCCGGTGTTCTACGGCGACCCGATGCGCCCGGAAATCCTCAGCGCGGCCAAGGTCGAGCAAGCCGAGTTCTTCGTTATTGCCACGGATGACCCGGAAACCAACATCAAGACCGCCGAAATCGTGCGCAAGCGCTACCCCCACATGAAAATCATCGCCCGCGCCCGTAACCGCCAGCACGTGCATCGCCTGGTGGACCTCGATGCCCAAGCCGTGCGCGAAACGTTCTACTCCAGCCTGGAAATGAGCCGCCGTACCCTGGTCGGCCTGGGCCTGAGCCCGACCCAGGCGCAAGCGCGGATCGACCGCTTCAAGCTCCACGACGAACAGGTATTGGCCGCCCAGCACGCGGTCTACGATGACGCCGCCAAGGTCATGCAAACCGCCCAGGAGGCCCGCGAAGAGCTGGCGCGGCTGTTTGAATCCGACCGTTTGGACGAACAATCGGAAAAACCCGCCTCGTCGTTGTAGCACGGGCTTGCCCGCGCTCGGTCGCGTAGCGGGCGTAAAAAACGGTTTTGGATGAATGAAAAGACCGTCATCCTCGCCAGGCACTGGGCTGTGGGCGTTCCTGGGGCGAAAACGCACAAGCGGTCGGCAAAAAACTCATGTTTGTTTGGGTGCGCGAGCAACTAGGATGGTGCGCAATAACAAAAACAAACGGGGACGCCAGGGATGCAACAGCCATACGACTATGTGGTGGTAGGCGCCGGCCCGGCGGGTTGCCTGTTGGCCAATCGCCTGTCCGCCAACCCAGCGCACCGCGTGCTCCTGCTCGAAGCCGGGGGCCGCGACAACTACCCCTGGATCCACATTCCGGTGGGTTATTTGTTCTGCATCGGTAACCCACGCACCGACTGGTGCTTCAAGACCCAACCCCAACCCGGCCTGCAAGGCCGCAGCCTGAGCTACCCACGGGGCAAGGTGCTGGGCGGCTGTTCCTCGATCAACGGCATGATCTACATGCGCGGCCAGGCCCAGGACTACGACGCCTGGGCGGCCCAGGGCAACCCGGGCTGGGCCTGGCAGGACGTGCTGCCCCTGTTCAAGCACAGCGAAAACCACTTTGCCGGCGAGTCGCAGCTGCACGGCGCCGGCGGCGAATGGCGGATCGAACGCCAGCGCCTGTCCTGGCCGGTGCTCGACGCCTTTCGCGAAGCGGCCGGGCAAAGCGGCATCGCTGCCATCGATGACTTCAACGGTGGCGACAACGAAGGCTGCGGCTACTTCCAGGTCAACCAGAAGGCCGGCATCCGCTGGAACGCCGCCAAGGCCTTCCTCAAGCCAATCCGCCAGCGCCCCAACCTCACCGTGCTCACCGATGTCGACGTCGACCGCGTGCTGCTCGAAGACGGCCGCGCCAGCCAGGTCAGCGGCCACTTTCAGGGCCGGGCCCAGACCTGGCGCGCGCGTCGGGAGATCATCCTCTGCGCCGGCGCCGTCGGCTCGCCGGGCATCCTGCAACGCTCCGGCATCGGCCCCGCGCCGCTGCTCAAGCAACTGGGCATCGGCGTGCGCCACGAACTGCCCGGGGTGGGCGGTAACCTGCAGGATCACTTGCAACTGCGCCTGATCTACAAGCTGCACAACGCGCGCACCCTGAACCAGATCGCCGGCTCGCTGTGGGGCAAGATGGCCATGGGCCTGCGCTACCTGTACGACCGCAGCGGCCCGCTGTCCATGGCCCCCAGCCAACTCGGCGCCTTTGCCCGCTCCGGCCCCGAGCAGCAGCGCGCCAACCTGGAATACCACGTACAGCCCCTGTCCCTGGAGCGTTTCGGCGAGCCGCTGCACAGCTTCCCGGCGTTCACCGCCTCGGTCTGCGACCTGCGCCCCCACAGCCGTGGGCGCATCGACATCGCCAGCGCCGACCCGCGCCAGGCGCCGCTGATCCAGCCTAATTACCTGAGCCACCCCGAAGACCTGCGGGTGGCCGCCGACGCCATTCGCCTGACCCGGCGCATCGTCGCCGCCCCGGCCCTGCAACGCTTCAGCCCCAGCGAATACCTGCCCGGCGCCGAGCTGCGCAGCGACGAACAGCTGCACGAAGCCGCGGCGCGCATCGGCACGACGATTTTCCACCCGGTGGGCACCTGCCGCATGGGCCAGGGCCGCGATGCCGTGGTCGATGCCCAGTTGCGGGTGCACGGCATCCCGGGCCTGCGCATCGCCGACGCCTCGATCATGCCCAGCATCACCTCGGGCAACACCTGTTCACCCACCCTGATGATCGCGGAGAAAGCCGCACACCTGATCCTCAGCCCCGAAACCGCGGGGGCCAGGCAGGCCCCGCAAAACGCCAGGGCCGTCACGCCTGGCACCTACAGCATCTGAATCACGCAGTAAAAGGCGCCAATCCCGGCGCCGACAGTGGAACAACAATAAGTCATCACTGTGAGGGACACCCCTATGTCAGAACGTGCTCAAACCCTGGACGTCCCGCGTGAAGCGGTCAGCCAACAGGAAACCCGCAAGGTCATCTTCGCGTCGTCCCTGGGGACGGTGTTCGAGTGGTATGACTTTTTCCTCTACGGCGCCCTCGCGGCGGTCATCAGCAAGCAGTTCTTCGCCGGGGTCAACGACACCACGGCATTCATCTTCGCCCTGATGGCGTTCGCCGCCGGGTTTATCGTGCGGCCCTTCGGTGCCCTGGTGTTCGGGCGCCTGGGGGACATGATCGGGCGCAAGTACACCTTCCTCGCCACCATCGTGCTGATGGGCGTGGCCACATTCTGCGTCGGCCTTTTGCCCACCTACGCCAGCATCGGCATTGCTGCGCCTATCATCCTGGTAGTGCTGCGCATGCTCCAAGGCCTGGCCCTGGGCGGCGAGTACGGCGGCGCGGCCACTTACGTCGCCGAGCACGCGCCCATGGGCAAGCGTGGTTTGCACACCAGTTGGATTCAATCCACCGCCACCCTGGGCCTATTGCTGTCGCTGCTGGTGGTGCTGGCGTGCCGCTACTTCACCGGCGATCAGTTCGAGGTCTGGGGCTGGCGCATTCCGTTTTTGCTGTCGATCGTACTGCTGGGCATTTCCACTTGGATCCGCCTGAGCCTGCACGAGTCCCCGGCCTTCGTGAAAATGAAAGGCGAAGGCAAGGTGTGCAAGGCGCCGATCCGCGAGTCGTTCGGCCAGTGGGAGAACCTCAAGGTGGTGCTGATCGCCCTGTTCAGCATCAACGCCGGGCAAGCGGTGACGTTTTATGCCGCGCAGTTCTACGTGCTGTTTTTCCTTACCCAATTCCTGAAAATGGACCCGGCCCTGGCCAACGGCCTGCTGATTGTCAGCGTGGTGATCGGCGCGCCGTTCTTTATTTTCTTTGGCTGGCTGTCGGACAAAGTCGGGCGCAAACCGGTGCTGATGCTCGGCCTGTTGCTGGCCACGGTGCTGTACTTCCCGATCTTCAAGGCCCTGGCCCACTACGCCAACCCCTTGGTGGACCAGGCCAGCCGCCAGGCGCCGATCACCGTCCTGGCCGACCCGGCCACCTGCACCTTCCAGTTCGACCCGGTGGGCAAGGCGCGTTTCGACAGCCCTTGCGACAAGGTCAAGACTTTCCTGGTCAAGCAGGGCCTGCCCTACCACAGCGCCGCCGCCCCGGCCGGCAGTGAGGTGCAGGTGAGCATTGGCGACGTGCGCATCGACGGCTACGACGAAGCGGCCCTGCGCGGCGCGGTCACCTTGGCCGGTTATCCGCAGCAGGCCGACCCGCAATTGGTCAACAAGCCGATGATCGTGGCGTTGATCGTCGCCCTTATCCTGATTTCCGCCATGTGCTACGGGCCGCTGGCAGCGCTGATGGTGGAGTTGTTCCCCACGCGCATCCGCTACACCTCCATGTCGTTGCCGTACCACATCGGCAACGGCTGGTTCGGCGGCTTCCTGCCCACGGTGTCCTTTGCCCTGGTGGTGTACACCGGCGATATCTTCTATGGCCTGTGGTACCCGGTGGTCATCACTGGGGTGAGCCTGCTGGTGGGGCTGTTGTGCCTGGGTGAGACGCGCCATGTGGACATCGCCGAGGACTGAAGCGCCCCGCCCCTCGCCCAGCAAAATCACCCGGCAATAAAAAACCCTTGCCCGTCACCGGGCAAGGGTTGGAGGGGTGCAGATCAACCCTGGATCAGGTTCTTGATCTCAACATCGGGGCTGACATCAGCCTCGTAGTCCACGCCTTCGATCTCGAAGCCGAACAGGCGCAGGAACTCCTGCTTGTAGCCGGCAAAATCGGTGAATTCGTGCAGGTTTTCGCTGGTGACCTGGTCCCACAGCGCCTTGACGCGGTCCTGTACCTCGGGGGCCAGTTCCTTGTAGTCGGCACGCAGGCGACCTTCTTCGTCGATCAGCGGGTTGCTGCCGTACAGGCTCTCGCGGAACAGCCCATAGACCTGCTCGATGCAACCTTCGTGGCTGCCCTGCTCCTTCATCACCTTGAACAGCAGCGACAGGTACAGCGGCATGATCGGGATCGCCGAACTGGCCTGAGTCACCACAGCCTTGAGCACGGATACCCGGGCGTCGCCCTGGATATCAGCCAGTTGCTGGCGGATGCCCACGACTTTCTTGTCCAGGTCCTTCTTGGCTTCGCCAATGGAACCGTTCCAGTAGATGTCCTGGGTGAGTTTTTCGCCCAGGTAGGTGAACGCGGTGGTTTTCGCGCCTTCGGCCAGGACACCGGCGCCATGCAGGGCGTCGATCCACATCTGCCAGTCTTCACCGCCCATGACCGCGATGGTGCCGTCGATCTCTTCCTGGGTCGCCGGTTCCAGGGTGGTGTCCTGCACCACTTCCTTGTCGGTGTTCACCCCGCGCAGGGTGATGGACTTGCCCAACGGCTTGAGGGTGGAGCTGAACACTTCGCCGGTTTTGGGGTGGGTGCGCCGTGGCGAGGCGAGGCTGTAGACCACCAGGTCGATCTTGCCGCCGAAGTCTTTCTTGATGGTGTCGATGGTGATCTGCTTGATGGCATCGGAGAACGCGTCGCCATTGATGCTCTTGGTCACCAGGCCCTTGGCCTCGGCGAACTTGTGGAACGCGGCGCTGTTGTACCAGCCGGCGGTGCCCAGTTTGCCTGCGTCGCCTTCACGCTCGAAGAACAGGCCCAGGGTGTTGGCGCCACAGCCGAACGCGGCGCTGATGCGCGCTGCCAGGCCATAGCCGGTGGAAGCCCCGATCACCAAAACGTTCTTCGGCCCGTTGGCAATCGGCCCCTGGGCGGTAACGTAGTCGATCTGGTGCTTGACGTTGGCTTCGCAGCCAACCGGGTGGGTGGTCACGCAAATAAAACCACGGACACGCGGTTTGACGATCATAAAAGGTCTCCCTCTTTCAAAATTCCGAGAGCCGGCGCAGGCCATGCCGCGCCGCTCGTTCGGGTCTATGACGCTCGTAATCGCCAGGCGTCACGCAAAGATTCGCTTTAGCCATTGGCAAACCCCGGCGAGAGTGGCGCTTCGCCGGGCAAATGTCCACTTGGCATCACGCCGATAATCCGCTACAGCTACAGCCTTCCCCGCGCCCAAGGATTGGTTGGATGGCCCTGCCCAAGAAAATGAACGTGATGCAGCTAACCCTGCTCACCGCTGTGAACATGCTCGGCTCGGGGATCATCCTGCTGCCGGCCAAACTGGCCGAGGTCGGCGGCATTTCGATCCTGTCCTGGCTGGTGACCGCCACCGGCTCCCTGGCGCTGGCTTACGCCTTCGCCCGGTGCGGCATGCTCAGCCGCAAGGCCGGGGGCATGGGTGGCTACGCCGAATACGCCTTCGGCAAGGCCGGCAACTACCTGACCAACTACACCTACGGCAGCTCGCTGCTGATTGCCAACGTGGCCATCGGCATCACCGCCATCGGCTACCTGCAAGAACTGTTCGGCTGGCAGTTGAGCGCCCTGCAGATTGGCCTGGCCACCATCGCCCTGCTATGGCTGACCACCCTGCCCAACTTTGGCGGCGCACAGGTTACCGGCAAAATCGGCGCGGTCACGGTGTGGGGCATCATCGCCCCGGTGCTGGTGGTGGCCACGGTCGGTTGGTTCTGGTTCGACGCCTCGGTCTACCGCGCCGCCTGGAACCCCCACGACGCGAGCTGGTGGCATGCGGCCACGGCGTCGGTGTCCATCACCCTGTGGGCCTTCCTGGGGCTGGAATCGGCCTGCGCCAACAGCGACGCCGTGGAAAACCCCGAGCGCAACGTGCCCATCGCCGTATTGGGCGGCACCCTCGGCGCGGCGCTGGTGTACATCCTGTCCACCAACGTGATCGCCGGGATCGTCGCCAACCCGGAACTGGTCAGCTCCACCGCGCCTTTCGGCCTGGTGTTCGCCAAGATGTTCACGCCCCTGGTGGGCGATGTGGTGATGGGCATGATGATCGTCGCCTGCGCCGGCTCGCTGCTGGGCTGGCAGTTCACCATCGCCCAGGTGTTCAAGAGCTCGGCCGACGCCGGCTACTTCCTGCCCGTGTTCGCCCGCCTCAACAGCGCCGGGGCGCCCGTGTGGGGCATGTCGATCCTGCTGGGCCTGCAAACGGTGCTGGTGCTGATGACCCTGAACCCGGACTTGAGCAAGCAGTTCGACACCCTGGTGAACCTGGCGGTGGTCACCAACATCGTGCCTTACATCCTGTCCATGGCCGCCGTGATGACCATTCAGAAAGCCGCCGGCATCGCCCCGGGCCAAGCCCGCCTGACCAACCTCATCGCCCTGCTCGCCTCGGCCTACAGCTACCTGGCGCTATACAGCTCCGGCGCCCAGGCGCTGATGCTGGGGGCGTTGTTTACCTTAAGTGGCTATACGTTGTTTGGCTTTGTCAGCCAAAGGCATACGCCACGCACCCCATGACCCTGTAGCAAGCGGGCTCGCCCGCGCCGGGGTGCGCAGCGCCCCTCCAGCGGTGTGACGCCAGGTCGGTTTTTCCAGCCGCTACGCGACCGAACGCGGGCCAGCCCACTGGCTACAACAACACAGGCTCAGCGTGCCTTCACCGCCACCTGCAACAACCCGCGGCGATCGAGGCTTTCGATCAGGGCGCGCAAGCCGAATTCCCAGGCTGGGGCCTGGTCGCTGGTGGTGACGCGGTTGCACAGGGTGCCCAGCAGTGGGTTGCTGATGCTGACCACGTCGCCCGGTTTGTGGGTGAAGCCGCCGCCGGGTTGGTCGCGGTCTTGTTTGGGGGCGAACAGGGTGCCGAGGAACAGCACCAGGCCATCGGGGTATTGGTGGTTTTCGTTGAGGGTCTGTTGCACCAGGTCGGCCGGGTCGCGGCTGATTTGGCGCATAGAGCTGCGGCCCTGCATGACGAAGCCATCGTCGCCGGTGACACGCAGGTCCACTTCGGCGGCACGTACGTCGTCCAGGTCGAAGCTGTCGTCGAACAGGCGCAGGAACGGCCCCACCGCGGTGGAGGCGTTGTTGTCCTTGGCCTTGGACAGCAGCAACGCGCTGCGCCCTTCGAAGTCGCGCAGGTTGACGTCATTACCCAGCATCGCGCCCTGGATCTTGCCGAGGCTGTTCACCGCCAGCACCACTTCCGGCTCGGGGTTGTTCCAGCTCGACTTGGGGTGGATGCCGATCAGCGCGCCGTGGCCGACCGCCGACAGGGGCTGGGCCTTGGTGAAGATCTCGGCGTCGGGGCCGATGCCCACTTCCAGGTACTGCGACCACAGGCCCTGCTCCACCAGTACCGCGCGCAAGGCCTGGGCCTGCTCGGAGCCGGGGACGATCTGCGACAGGTCGCTGCCGATTTGCGCCACCAGAGTGCCGCGGATGGCGTCGGCCACGGCTGGGTCGCCCTTGGCCTGCTCTTCGACCACCCGCTCCAGCATGCTCGCGGCGAAGGTTACGCCGGCAGCCTTGACCGCTTGCAGGTCGATTGGCGCCAGCAGCCATGGCTGGTTGCGGTCCTGGCGGGCCGGGTCGCTGTTGTCCAGCAGGGTTTGCAGTTCCATCAGCGGCGCGCCCAGGGGCACGGCCCGCAGCCAAGTTGCCGGGTCGTTCAGTTCCAGCAGGGCCGAGACGGTGGCGACATGGGCGCTGATGTCGTAGACCGCCGCGTTTTTCAGCAGGACCACGGCCGGCCCTTCGTTGGGCAGGCACACGCGGCCCACCCAGGTGCCGGTATCGAACACGTGGGCGTTGGCGCTCAAATTCAGGTTGTTGTTCATCGCAACACTCGCAAGGTGATGTAGGGGATGGCCCCCTGGCGGTCAGGGGGCGGGAACGTCGGGGCGAATCAGCCCAGGGCGCGGGTGCTGCTCTGGCCGTCCACGAGGCGGGCGATGCCCAATGGGTTGGCGTTTTTCAGAGCGTCGGGCAGGTGCGCATCGGGGATGTTCTGGAAGCACACCGGGCGCAGGAAGCGGTCGATGGCCAACGTACCCACGGAAGTGCCACGGGCGTCGGACGTGGCCGGGTACGGGCCGCCATGGACCATGGCGTCGCTGACTTCCACCCCGGTCGGGTAGCCGTTGAGCAGCACGCGGCCGACGCGCTGTTCGAGGATCGGCAACAGCTCGGCAAACTCCACCAGGTCGGCGTCTTCGGCCAACAGGGTGGCGGTCAGTTGGCCTTGCAGGGCACGCACGGCGCGCAGCAGCTCTTTGCGGTCGGCGGCCAGTACCACCACCGTGCACGGGCCGAAGACTTCTTCTTGCAGCAGTTCATCGTGTTCCAGCAGCAGGCTGATATCAGCCTGGAACAGTTGCGGCTGGGCCTGGTTGCCGCTTTGTGGCTGGCCGCTCAGGTGGCTGACGCCGGGGTGGCTGTGCAGCGCCGCCAAGCCTTTGCCGTAGCTGGCCAGGGTGCCGGCGTTGAGCATGGTTTGTGGCGCCTGCTCGGCCATGTGTGCGCGCAGTTGCTCGACAAATGCGCTCATCTGCGGCGAAGCGATGCCCAGGATCAGCCCCGGGTTGGTGCAGAACTGGCCGCAACCCTGAACCACCGAGGCGCTGAGGTCCTTGGCGATGGCGGCGCTGCGGGCCTGCAAGGCCTGGGGCAGGACCAACACCGGGTTGATGCTCGACATCTCGGCAAACACCGGGATCGGTTGCGGGCGCGCGGCCGCCATGTCGCACAGGGCGCGGCCGCCCTTGAGGGAGCCGGTGAAGCCCACGGCCTGGATGCCTGGGTGCTTGACCAGCGCAGCGCCGACACCGCCGCCGAAAATCATGTTGAACACGCCCGTGGGCATGCCGGTTTTCTCGGCGGCGCGCACCAGCGCTTCGGCCACCCGCTCAGCCGTGGCCATGTGGCCGCTGTGGGCCTTGAACACCACTGGGCAACCGGCGGCCAGGGCCGAGGCGGTGTCGCCGCCGGCGGTGGAGAACGCCAGCGGGAAGTTGCTGGCGCCGAACACAGCCACCGGGCCCACGGCGGTGCGGTACTGGCGCAGGTCCGGGCGCGGCAGCGGTTTGCGCTCGGGCAGGGCCTGGTCAATGCGCGCACCGTAAAAGTCGCCACGGCGCAGCACTTGGGCGAACAGGCGCATCTGCCCGCTGGTGCGGCCGCGCTCGCCCTGGATACGGGCGGTGGGCAACGCGGTTTCGCGGCAGGTCAGGGCTACGAAGTCATCGCCCAGGGCATCGAGTTCGTCGGCGATGGCGTCTAGGAATTCGGCACGGCGCGCGGCCGGCAGGTTGCGGTAGATCGGGAAAGCGCGCTCGGCGGCTTCCGCGGCCAGGTCGACCTCGCCCAGGGTGGCCTGGAAAAACGCGCCCGGCAGTTGCTCGCCGGTGGTGGCGTCGACGCTGTGCAGGCGAGTATCGCCTTCGGCGCTGCGTTGACCGTCAATGAAGTTGAATCCGGAGAGGTTCATTTGAAGAGTTCCCTTGGTGAAAAGTAAAAAAAGGGCCGGCAGCCACACAACCCAGTGGTAGCGGGCCTGCCCGCGATGGCGGACTGTCAGGCCATACAGTTGCCAACTGACCCACCGCTGTGGCGGGCAAGCCCGCTTCCACAGCAGATCAGCCGGGGGCGCGCGATCACGTCACCGCGCCGATCTGCCACGGCACGAATTCGTTCTGGCCGTAGCCGTGCTGTTCGCTTTTGCTGCGTTGGCCGGAGGCGATGTCGAGCATCATCTGGAAGATGTAGGCGCCCCGCTCTTGGATGCTGGTGCTGCCGTCGGCAATGCCGCCGCAGTTCACGTCCATGTCTTCTTCTTGGTACTCGAACACCCGGTTGTTGGTCGCCAACTTGATCGAGGGCGCCGGCGCACAGCCGTAGGCCGAGCCGCGCCCGGTGGTAAAGGCGATCAGGTTGGCGCCGCCGGCGACCTGGCCGGTGGCCGACACCGGGTCGTAGCCGGGGGTGTCCATAAACACCAGGCCCTTGGCGCGCACGGCTTGGGCGTATTCATAGACATCCACCAGGTTGCTGGAGCCGGCCTTGGCCACCGCCCCCAGGGATTTTTCCAGGATGGTGGTCAAGCCCCCGGCCTTGTTGCCGGCCGAGGGGTTGTTGTTGAGTTCGGCGTTCATCCGCTCGCAGTAGGCTTCCCACCAGTGGATGCGGACGATGAGTTTTTCGCCCACGGCACGGCTCACCGCACGGCGTGTCAGCAGGTGTTCGGCGCCGTAGATTTCCGGAGTCTCGGAGAGAATCGCCGTGCCGCCGGCCGCCACCAGGCGATCCACTGCGTTGCCCAGGGCCGGGTTGGCGGTGATCCCCGAATAACCATCGGAGCCGCCGCATTGCAGGCCCACCACCAGGTGCTTGGCACTGACCCGCTCGCGCTTGACCTCGTTGGCCTGGGCCAGCAGGCTCTTGACCTGCTCAATGCCGCTGGCGATGGTTTTCGAGGTGCCGCCCACGCCCTGAATGGTAAAGGCGCGCAGTTGATCGCTCTTGGTCAGCCCCTGGGTGGCCAGCAGGTCTTCGATCTGGTTGGTTTCGCAGCCCAGGCCAATAATCAACACCGCCGCGAAGTTGGGGTGTACCGCGTAGCCACCCAAGGTGCGGCGCAACAGGCCCAGGGCTTCGCCGCTGGGATCCACCGCACAACCGGCGCCGTGGGTCAGGGCCACCACACCGTCGATGTTCGGGTAGGCGGCCAGCACTTCGGGGTGGATGTCGCGGCGAAAATGGTCGGCCACGGCCCGGGCCACGGTGGCCGAGCAGTTCACCGAGGTCAGGATGCCGACGTAGTTGCGGGTGGCGACCCGGCCATCGGCGCGCACGATGCCGTCAAAAAACGCTTCGCTGGCCGGCACTTCATGGGCGTCGACGCCAAAAGCGTAATCGCGGGAAAAGTCGCCCATTTCCACGTTCTGCACGTGCACATGGTCGCCGGCTTCGATGGTCTGCGAAGCGAAACCGATGATCTGCCCGTAGCGGCGTAGGGGCTGGCCCTGCTCGATGCGCACGGTGGCGACCTTGTGCCCCGACGGCACAGCCTGGCGCACGGTGATTTGCTCGGCGGCCAGCACCAGGCCTGCGGGCAGGGCCTGGCGGGCGATCAATACGTTGTCCAAGGGGTTGAGGCGGATCACGGCCGCGCGGGTGTCAAAGCCTTGGGTCTTGGCAATCAGTTCCATGGAACCTCTCAGAGACGGTTACACCGTAGGTTCTTGTTATTACGTGCTCGATCAGGATCGAGCAGGTCTATAACCACTCTAAGGAGCTGCCGGGCCATTGCCCAATGAAAGGTTGCGATTGACCGATAACCCCAGGTTATCGCTTCAGGCAATTTCCCCATTACGGCGCTGGCGGGCGAATTCCAGGAGGATTTCCGCAAACTCCCGGGTCGGCCCGGTCAGGCGTTCGTTTTTGCGGGTGAGGATGCCGTAGTCCAGGGGCGCCAGTTGCAGCGGCGTGTCCAGGGCTTTGAGCAAGCCGTTGTGCAGGTGGGCGCTGACCATGGACTCCGGGAGCATGGCGATCATCGGCCCCGATTGCAGCAGTTGCAGGAAGGTGGGCATGGAGATGGTGTCCACCGTATTGGCCGGCGTGGCCAGGCCCACGGCGGCGAAGGCTGCCTCCATGCGTGCGCGGATCGGCGTGCCCACCGGGTACAGCACCCACGGCCACTGGCTCAGGTCGGCCAGGCTGACCGGGCCTTGCGCCAGCGGGTGGCGATGGTTGACCACCAGGCAGAACGGCTCCGGGCCCAAGGGCTGGAAGTCGAAGAGCTGGGCGAAGCGCTCATCGGTGAAGCGGCCGATTATCAGGTCGAGCTTGTTTTGCTCCAGCATGGCCAGCAAGTGGTCGCTGGACTGCTCCACCACCTCAATCGACAACAACGGGCTACGGGCCTTGATAAGGGCAATGGCCTCGGGCAGCACCACCGAGGTGGCGGCAAAGATCCCACCCACCTTCAAAAAGCCGTGGCCGCCCTGGCGCAGGCGATTGACCTGATCGACAAAGCGCTGGGAATCGTTAAGCGACACCTGGGCGTAGCGCACCACGTACTCCCCCAGCTCCGTGGGCGGCATGCTGCGCGGCAGGCGCTCGAACAGGGCAAAGCCGAACTGCTCCTCCAAATCGCGCAGCATCTTGCTCAGGGCCGGTTGGCTGAGGTTCATCTGCTGGGCGGTGGTGTGCATGTTGCGCGTGCGGGCCAGGGTGTCGATCAGCACCAGGTGCTTGAAGCGCAACCAATTGCAGAAGGCAGGATGGGAAATGGCCGGGGGCATGGGCGATGTCCTTGGGGAAATGGCGGGGAGTCTAGCGGGCGGGGTGCGCTGGGTCACTTAAGCAAGGGCTGGCCTGTGTGGGATCGCTCCCACCATGTTGCAGGTGGGTCAGCCCTTGCCACACTCGCGCAAGTACCCCAGCAACCGGCTCACCGCCGGGGCCAGGGGCCGGGCTTGGCGGGTCAAGAGGCCCAGGTTGACCATGGAGATCGGCAGTTCCACCGGCAAAATCGCCACCATGGCGTAGCGCGCGTAGTGCTCGGCCACATCGTTGGGCACCACAGCGATCATGTCCGAGGCTTCGATCATGGCGGTGGTGGCCAGGATCGAGGCCGTTTCGACGATATCCAGGGCCTGCACCATGCCGCCGGCGTTGAGGGCGTTTTCTACGCGGCGGCGCATGGGGCTGTCGAGAGGGTGAAGAATCCAGGTCAGTGCCATCAGGTCGGCCAGGCTCAAGCGCGCCGCGCCGGCGAGTGGGTGCCCGGGGCGGGCGATCACGCGCATCTGCTCGCCCTGTTCGAACAGCTCGATGTTCAGGCCCTGGCTGTCGCTCTGGTCCGGCAGGCGCCCCAGCACCACGTCGTAGTCGCCGCGCACCAGGGCCGGGAGCAAGGTGTCGCTGGTGCCCACCTCGATGCTGATGCGCACTTTCGGGTTGTCGGCCTTGAAGGCCAGCACGCCCCGGGTCAATACCGTGGGCACCGGCCCCATCACCGTGCCGATGCGCACCAGGCCCGAGGCGCCCCGGGCCAGCTCCGCCAGTTGCGCTTCGGCGTGTTCGAACTCATGCACCGCGCCCTGGGCGTAATGCAGCATCACTTCGCCATACAGGGTCGGCTCCATGCCCCGGGGCAAGCGCTCGAACAACTTGGCCCCCAGGCGCTCTTCCAGTTGCTGCAACAGCAGGCTCGCCGCCGGTTGGGTGGTGTGCATGGCCGTGGCGGCGCGGCGCAGGTTGCGGTACTCGCCCAGGGCATTGAGCAAGGCGATCTGGCGGCTGGAAATCTTCAGCGGGCTGAAGGTTTTGGCCGCTGGCAGCGAGGGTTTGACGGGCAGCTCTGACATATCAATTTTGGTATCCATCTATACGAATCGACGATTATGCCTATATCGCCGCTCACCCTACAGTCGGGCTTCCAAGACGTCACCTACAAAAAAGAGTTCGCCATGAGCATTCGAATTACCCACCTGAGCGTACGCGACATCCGTTTCCCGACTTCCCGTTCGCTGGACGGCTCCGACGCCATGAACAGCGCGCCGGATTATTCGGCTTCTTATGTGGTGCTGCACACCGACTCCGATAAAGGCCTGGAAGGCCACGGCCTGACGTTCACCATCGGCCGTGGCAATGAGATCTGCTGCGCCGCCGTGCAATCCCTGGCGCCACTGATCGTCGGCAAGACCCTGGAAGACATCACCGCCGACATGGGCGGTTTCTGGCACAACATCACCGTCGGCGACAGCCAACTGCGCTGGCTGGGCCCGGAAAAAGGCGTGATCCACCTCGCCACCGCCGCTATCGTCAACGCCGTATGGGACCTGTGGGCCAAGGTCGAAGGCAAACCGGTGTGGAAAATGCTCGCCGACATGAGCCCCGAGCAACTGGTGGCGTGCCTGGATTTCAGCTACGTGACCGACGCCATCACCCCCGAAGAAGCCATCGCCCTGCTGCGCCGCAAGGCCTCGGGCAAGGCCGAGCGCGAAGCGCACATGCTGCGCGAAGGCTACCCCGGCTACACCACCGCGCCAGGCTGGCTGGGCTACAGCGAAGAGAAAATGCGCCGCCTGTGCCGCGAAGCCGTGGCCGACGGCTGGACCCACGTCAAGCAGAAGATCGGCGCCAACCTGGAAGAAGACATCCGCCGCGCCGCGATCCTGCGTGAAGAACTGGGCCCGGACCTGACCCTGATGATGGACGCCAACCAGGTCTGGGGCGTGGATGAATCCATCGCTAACATGCGCCGCCTCGCCGCGTTCAACCCCTGGTGGATCGAAGAGCCCACCAGCCCCGACGACATCCTCGGCCACGCCACCATCCGCCAGCGCATCAAGCCCATTGGCGTCGCCACCGGCGAGCACTGCCACAACCGGGTGATGTTCAAGCAGATGTTCCAGGCCCAGGCCATGGACTTCTGCCAACTGGACGCCGCGCGCCTGGGCGGCCTCAACGAAGTGCTGATCGTGATGCTGATGGCCGCCAAGTTCGACGTGCCGGTCTGCCCCCACGGCGGCGGCGTCGGCCTGTGCGAGTACGTGCAGAACATCTCGATCTTCGACTACATCGCCGTTTCCGGCTCCCTGGAAAATCGCGTGCTCGAATACGTCGATCACTTGCACGAGCACTTCCTGGAGCCGGTGGTGATCCGCCGCGGGCGCTACATGCCACCCCAGCAACCGGGCTACAGCATCGAAATGAGCGCGCAAACCCTGGAGCGATATCAGTACCCTGGCGGCGCTATCTGGGTGGACCTGGAGCCGCAATAGTCCGCGAACACTGCCCCACTCCCCTTGCCCGCCCCGGCGGGCAAGGGTTGCACCACCGGTTTGACCCTTTGTACCTGCCCACATTAGGACTATAAAAATGACAATCCTAAGTACCGCGGCGGCCCAGGCAAGCACTGCCGGCGTCACCGATGAAAGCCGCCTGAACCGCCTGCTGTTGCGCAAACTCATGCCACTGTTGGTGGTGGTCTACGTGATGAGTTTCCTCGACCGCACCAACATTGCCCTGGCCAAGGCCAGCATGGGCATCGATTTGGGCCTCTCCGCCGCGGCCTATGGCCTGGGCGCGGGGCTGTTCTTCCTGACCTACGCGCTGTTCGAGGTGCCCAGCAACCTCATCATGCAACGCGTGGGTGCCCGGTTCTGGATCACCCGGATCATGATTACCTGGGGCCTGTTGTCCGCAGGCATGGCGTTCGTCCAGGGCGAAACCTCCTTCTACATCATGCGTCTGCTGCTGGGCGTGGCCGAGGCCGGCCTGTTCCCCGGCGTGATGCTGTACCTGACCTATTGGTTCAACCGCGAACAACGGGCACGGGCCACCGGTTACTTCCTGCTCGGCGTGTGCCTGGCCAACATCCTCAGCGGCCCGTTGGGCGGCGCCTTGCTGGAACTCGACGGCTGGCTGGGCTGGCACGGCTGGCAGTGGCTGTTCGTGCTCGAAGGCCTGCCCGCCGTGGCCCTGGCCTACGTGGTATGGAAAAAACTGCCCGACGGCCCCTCCTCCGCCTCCTGGCTGACCAAAGCCCAGGCCCGCGCCATCGAAGAACGCCTGAGCGCCGAGCGCGCCGCCTCGCCGCAGCAAAGCCGCCTGGGGCAGATGTTCCGCGACAAGCAGATCTGGCTGGCGATTGCTGTGTACTTCGTGCATCAGATCACCATCTACACGGTGATCTTCTTCCTGCCCGGCATCATCGGCACCTATGGCGCGCTGACGCCCCTGCAAATCGGCCTGCTGACCTCGGTGCCGTGGATCGCCGCCGCCATCGGCGCCGCGACGTTCCCACGCCTGGCCACCTCACCGCAGCGCTGCCGGCGCATCCTGTTCTTCGGCCTGCTGACCATGGCCAGCGGCCTGTTGCTGGCGTCGTTCTCCAACTCCTACATCGGCCTGATCGGTTTCTCGCTCACCGCGCTGATGCTGTTCGTGGTGCAGTCGATCATCTTCGTCTTCCCCTCCAGCCGCCTCAGCGGCACGGCCCTGGCGGCGGGCCTGGCGTTCGTCACCACGTGCGGCTTGCTCGGCGGTTTCGTCGGCCCCTCGGTGATGGGCCTGATCGAACAAACCACCGGCAGCACCCGCAACGGCTTGCTGGTAATCGCCGGGTTGCTGGTGGTCGCGGCGCTTATCAGCACACGCCTGCGCCAAGGCCAGGAACAAACCACCACCGCCTAAGGTAGTCAGCGGGTGAGCCCGCTTGCTACAGCCATTCCCACAGGGCGCTTCGGCGCCCTTTTTGCTGGGCGCTGGCGGGGTTGATACGTTTACTTTCAGTGGATTGATTTGTGAAATAAAACCTGTCATTTATAGCCGCGCCAACCTTTTGGCCAAGGGTAATGACCACCCGCACGTCCCACACAGGAGTGAACCATTTGAAAAAGACCCACGTTTTCGGTGCTTTGGTACTTAGCGCCGTCAGTCTGTTTGCCCACGCCGATCAAAAAACCATGCGCATGGGCATCGAAGCGGCCTACCCGCCGTTCAACTACGCAGACCAGCAAGGCAAGCTCGGCGGTTTCGACTACGACATCGGCAATGCGCTGTGCGAAGAAATGAAGGTCAAGTGCCAATGGGTGGTCCTGGCGTTCGACGGCATGATCCCGTCGCTCAACACCAAGAAGATCGACGCGGCGGTCACGTCCATGTCGATCACCCCCGACCGCCTCAAGTCGGTGGACTTCAGCAAGAAGTACTACCACACCCCTGGCCGCTACACGATGAAGGCCGGCACTGAGCTCAGCGATTCGCTGGTCGAGCTCAAGGGCAAGAAAGTCGGAGTCCAGCGTGCCTCCACCTACGACCGTTTCGCCACTGCCGAACTGGAAAAAACCGGCATCGAGGTGGTGCGCTACGACACCCAGGCCCAAGCGTTCCTTGACCTGCAGAACGGCCGTATCGACGCCGCCCTGGCCGACAGCGTGTTCACCAACGACAGCTTCCTGCAAACCCCGCAGGGCAAAGGCTTCGCCATGGTCGGCCCGTCCACCGCCAGCAAGCCGGAATACTTCGGCAAAGGCGCCGGCATCGCCATCCGCAAGGGCGACGTCCAAACCAAGGAACGCCTGGATGCCGCCATCGACGCTATCCGCGCTAACGGCACCTACGACAAAGTGATGGCCAAATACTTCACTTTCGACATCTACGGCGCTCGCTAAGCCCCCGCGTTCACCCTGGCGCGCGCCCGCGCTCGCCAGGGCTCCCACTAAGGATTTGCATGGAACACATTCAACACCTGCTGCCCTGGAGTGCCATGGGCACCGAGCGGCAGTTGTCGGTCTTTCGTTTTGGCCAGGGCCCGCGCAAAGCCTATATCCAGGCCTCGCTGCACGCCGATGAACTGCCGGGCATGCGCGTGGCGGTGGCACTCAAGGCGCGCCTGCGGGAGCTGGAACAACAGGGCCGCCTCAACGGGGTGATCGAACTGGTGCCGGTGGCCAACCCCATTGGCCTGGCGCAGATGTTCCAGGGCACCCACCAAGGCCGCTTCGAGTTTTCCAGCGGCAAGAATTTCAACCGTGACTTCCCGCAACTGGCCGATGCCGTCGCACTGCGCATCGACGGCCAGTTGACCCAAGACGCCGACGCCAACGTCGCCCTGATCCGTGCCGCCATGGGCGAGGCCATCGCCGCCCTGCCCGCCGCGCAGTCGGAGACCGAAGGCCTGCGCCGCCTGCTGCTGCAACACGCCTGCGACGCCGACCTGGTGCTGGACCTGCACTGCGATTTCGAGGGTGTGATGCTGCTTTACGCCATCCCCCAGCACTGGGCGCAGATCCGCCCCCTCGCCGCGCGCCTGGAGGCCGGGGCCGTGTTGCTGGCCGATGATTCCGGCGGCAAGGCGTTCGACGAATCCTGCTCGCTGCCCTGGGTGCAACTGGCCGAGCGCTTCCCCCAGGTGCCGGTGCCCCTGGCCTGCGTGGCCAGTACCCTGGAGTTGCGCGGCATGACCGACACCGACCGCGAACCGAGCATCGCCTGCGCCGAGCAGATCCTCGCCTACCTGGCCGACCAGGGCCTGATCGCCGGCGACTGGCCACCCGTGCCCGGCGAGTGCTGCGACGCCACGCCGTTTGCCGCCACCCAATACGCCTACGCCCCCCACGCGGGGGTGGTCAGCTTCCTGCAAGCGGTGGGTGCGCGGGTGCGGGTCGGCGACCCGTTGTTTGAAGTCCTCGACCCGCTCACCGACCGCCACAGCGTGGTCCACGCCACCACCGACGGTTTGCTCTACGCCCGCGAACGCCTGCGTTTCGCCCAACCGGGGCTGTGGCTGGCCAAGGTCGCCGGCACCCAGGTGCTGCGCCAGGGCCGCTTGCTCACCGACTGACGTCCCCGCCCCACGCCACTGGCGCGGGGCGCCTTCACACAGGTTGCACCGCCCATGCCGAGCCCCGCCTCCGACACCACGGTCTACGCCACCCCGGTGATGCGCAAACTGGCGCAGATCATCAGCGACCTGCCGCCCTCGCTGCGCAAGGTGGCCGACTTCATCCTGCGCCACCCGCTCAAGGCCGCCACCCTGACCATCGAGGAACTGGCCCAAGAAACCGCCACCTCGCCAGCGGCGGTCAATCGCCTGGCCAAGGCCCTGGACCTGGGCGGCTACACTGGCATGCGCGCCGAGTTGATCGATACCTTGCAACAGATGGTCTCGCCGGTGGACAAACTGCGCGATCAACTGGCCCAGCGCCCCGACGGCGCCTTTGGCCTGCCGGAGCAAATCCAGATCGCCAGCAGCAACCTCGCCACCGCCGCCAGCAACAACCCGGGCGAGGCGTTCGAGGCCTTTGTCAGAGGCCTGACGGCAGCGCGCAAGATCTATGTGCTGGGGTTTGGCAACAGCGTGTACCTGGCCGGTTATGCGGCCGCGACCCTGATGCCGTTCTGCGCCGATGCCTGCGCCATCAGCATGGAGGGCGGCAACGAAAACGCCGCCTATCGCCTCGCCGCCATCACCGAACAGGACGTGCTGCTGGCCATCTCGCTGCCGCGTTACTCCCTGGACACCCTGCAACTGGCCCGCTTTGCCCACGAACGCGGCGCCCGCGTGCTGGCCATCACCGACTCCCCTGCCTCGCCGCTCACCGCCCTGGCCGACCAAGTGCTCTTCGCCCCCGCCGAGCACCCGGTGCTGACCAGTTCCAGCATCGCCGTGCTGGCCCTGATCGAAGGCCTGGTGGCGGCTGTGATGGCGCGCAACCCGGCCTGCGTGAAACTGGCCACCGAACTGACCGAAAGCGTGGTGTCGTACCTGCAAGCGCCACGGCGCTGAAACCTAGGGGATGCCCCAGCCGAACTGGCTGCTGACTTCCAGGGTCTGGCGCGTGCCGGCCTCGTCCAAAAAGGTGTAGCTCAGGCGCTGGGCCGGTTGCGCGGTGTAGTCGAAATCCACCCCCGGCACGTTGTGCAGCTTGCCGCTGACCACGGTGTCCAGGTAGTCGGAATACACCACGGTCGCGTCGGCCGTGGGCGTCATCTTCGCCCCTTCGTAACTGCCCAGGGTGAAGCTTTTACAGTTGTATTCATAAAGCTTGCCCGCCAGGTTGGCGCTCAGCTCCCGCGCCGGGCCGCTGCGCAACTGGCGGCATTCGGTGAGCTTCTTGGTCTGGATCACCACCGGCTCAGTGGGGTAGGACTTGGTCCATTGGGTCACGCAATCAAGGGGTTGGCGCGAGTACAGCTCTTCGCTGTAGACCTTGAACACCGGCGCCGGCCAGGGGCTGGTCTTCGACAGCACGACTTTGGTGTTGGCGGTCAGGCTGTCCTTGGTGCCGCAGTTCTGGATCTGATCGGGCGCCTGGTAGCTCTGCAGCGCGGCGAAGCCGTGGTAGATCGGCAGGCGCGTCACCGTGCCACCGTCGCCGGTATACACATAGCCCCACGCGGGGTAGGCCTTGCCGTCGGCCATGGTCACCGATTGCAGCTTGGCCGCCGCGGTGCCGACCTTGCCGATTTCCGGGTCGTACTCGTACTGGCGCTTGAGCGCCGGCGAGATGTGCCGGGCTTCGCCGGGCAACACCCGCACTTGCTTGAGTTCGGCGGCCAGGGCCGGCACGGCCACCAAGGGCAATACCATCATCAGGATTTTCATAAGCCTCCCGCGGGTCCTCGTTGTGGTTGTTGTAGCAAGCGGGCTCGCCCGCGCTGGGGTGCGTAGCGTCCCTCGACAATGGTGTGCCTTACAGCGTTTTTACGGCCGCTACGCGACCGAGCGCGGGCGAGCCCGCTTGCTACTGGCTGGCGCACACCTCGCAGCGCTCGATATCGAACTGCTGCAAGGTCAGGTTCTTCTGCCCCGACGCCTGTTCGATGGCCGAGGAACGGCGGTTAAGAACCGTCAGGTTGGGCCGCCCATCAATGAAGTAGGAGACCTTGGAGCACTGCGCCTCGGTGGATGACACGCGGAAGCTGAAACCGGTCTTGCCAGTGCGCTTGAGAGAATCGATGGTGGCCTCGCAACGGGCCACCACTGTGCCGCAGTCGCAGTCCAGGCCTTTTTTGCCGGGGCGGGGCGCTTGGCTCTGCAAGGCCTGACTTTCCCAGTCGGTGTTTTCCAGGTTATCGACCGCGTTATTGAACGCCGCCACGCCCCGGGCGTTGCGCTGGTTTTCCAGGGCTTCCTGTTGCTCGGCCTGCTGGCGTTGCTGTTGCGCCTCGCGGTCCTGGGCATCGGCGCGTTTTTGCAGGTAGTCGCCCACCGCGCCCAAGGCCTCGGAGGCCTGGCCGACGCGGTCGGGCTCGGCGCTGGTGGAATAGCCGCCGGCATCCCCGGCACAGAGGGCTTCGGACATCGGTTTGGAGCAATCAAGGCACTGGCCTTGCCAATTCTTGCCATAGCCAGGCGGGCATGAGCCCTGGGCCCACACGGGCGCACTGGCGGCCCACGCCAGCAACAGCACTGCGGGCCAATGCAACGGGTTCATGGACGCCTCCTTCGGGTTGAGTGCTTGCGATATCCGGCCCGGCCAAACAGTGCCACCACACAGTGACATCACCGCGACGCGCCCGATTTTATTGAGCGTAGCGCTAAAAGCGCAATGCCATCAGTGGCGCCGAGGTACGTCTGTCGGGTGAGGCTGAGGCAGGTTTTCGCGCCAATCGCTGAAAATTTGCCGAAAAATGACGTTTTTCACCCGCTTGCATGCCGCTTTGGCCCTTGCCCTGCGGGCCGCACTCCACGATTCTGTATTAACGCGCGCTGCGTCAAACACTACAGGGCGGCACCTTCTGCCGCCCGGCATGCCACCGTCGAGGCCCACCATGAAGACCGTTGCCCAACTCCTGAAGCTCAAGGCCCAGCACAACCAGCAAGTGCACACCATCGCGCCTCACCAAATGGTGCTCGAAGCCTTGATGAAAATGGCCGAGAAGAACGTCGGCGCCCTGCCCGTGGTCAAGGACGGCGTGGTGGTGGGGGTTATCAGCGAACGGGACTACGCCCGCAAACTGGTGCTCAAGGGGCGCTCGTCGGTGGGCACGCCGGTCAGCGACATCATGAGCTCGCCGGTCATCACCGTGGACTCCCACCAAACCGTCGAAGGCTGCATGGGCATCATGACCGACAGCCACCTGCGCCATTTGCCGGTGGTGGAAAACGGCCAGTTGCTGGGCCTGTTGTCCATCGGTGACCTGGTCAAGGAAGCCATCGCCGAACAGGCCGACCTGATCCGCCAGTTAGAGCAGTACATCCGCGGCGAGTGAGTGCGCCGCCAGCAAACTGTCGAACAGCGCCTGGGCCGCTGCCGACAACTCCTGGCCGGGTTTGGTCAGCACGCCGATGGCGCGTTCCACCACCGGCTCGCTGAGGGTCAGGCAATGGCCACCCAATTCACGCATCTGCCCGGCGCACAGGGCCGGCACCGCACTCACCCCCAGGCCACTGGCGACCATACGCCCCACCGTCGCCAGTTGGTGGCTTTCAAACTCCACCGGCAACTTCATCCCCCGCGCCTGCAAGTGTTCCTCCAGCATCACCCGCACGGTGGAGGGCCGTTGCAGGGTGATGAAGGGGTGCTCCAGCAGCGTCACCCAATCCACCTGCGTGTGCCGCGCCAGGGCACAGTCGGCGGGCACCACGGCGACAAAGCGGTCCAGGTACAGCGGCGTGAAATGCAACGACGACCCCGGCCCCGGCTCGAACGCCACCCCCAGTTCCACCTGGCGGTCGCGGACCATTTCCAGCACCTGCTCGTTAATCACGTCGTTGACCGTGACATTGACCTGGGGGTAACGCCCGCGAAAGGTCTTGAGGATCGGCGGCAGCAGGTTGCCGGCAAACGAAGGCATGGCCGCCAGTGTCACGCGCCCCCGTTGCAGGGTGAAGCGCTGACGCAGTTCATCTTCGGCGTTGTCCCAATCGGCGATCAACCGCCGCGCCAACGGCAGCAGGGCTTCCCCTTCGGCCGTCAGGCTGACGTTACGCGTGGTACGGCTAAACAACCGCCCGCCCAAACCTTCTTCCAAAGCCTTGATGGTCAAACTCAACGCCGACTGCGATAAATGCAACCGCTCACACGCCAACGCAAAGCTCAAGCTCTGCGCCACCGCCAGGAACGCCCGTATCTGCTTAACCGTCACACCCACCTCCACTCAGCTTATGACTTGCCGCTTGCCGCTTGCCCCTAATCATTGTTTTTCTAAATCAATCATCCTTAAAAATCAACTTAACAAATGAATGCCCCAGCGCAACACTGCGTCAAACCCACAATAAAAGAGGAAGGTCCCAATGGCAGGTTTCGATAAGCGTGTGGCGTCCTACGAGGAGGCCCTGGCCGGCCTCGAAGACGGCATGACTGTCATCTGCGGCGGCTTCGGCCTGTGCGGCATCCCGGAAAACCTCATCGCCGAGATCAAACGCAAAGGCACGCGTGAACTCACCGTGGTCTCCAACAACTGCGGCGTCGATGGCTTTGGCTTGGGCGTGCTGCTCGAAGACCGGCAGATCCGCAAGGTCGTGGCGTCTTACGTCGGCGAAAACGCCTTGTTCGAGCAGCAACTGCTCAGCGGCGAAATCGAAGTCGACCTCACCCCCCAAGGCACCCTGGCCGAAAAAATGCGTGCTGGCGGCGCGGGTATCCCGGCGTTCTTCACCGCCACCGGCGTCGGCACCCCGGTGGCCGACGGCAAGGAAACCCGCGAGTTCAACGGCCGCCCGTACCTGATGGAAGAATCCATCACCGGCGACTTCGCCATCGTCAAGGGCTGGAAAGCCGACCACTTCGGCAACGTCGTGTACCGCCACACCGCGCAGAACTTCAACCCCCTGGCCGCCACGGCGGGCAAGATCACCGTGGTCGAAGTCGAAGAACTCGTCGAACCCGGCGAGCTGGACCCCTCGCAGATCCACACCCCCGGCATCTACGTCGACCGGGTCATTTGCGGCACCTTCGAGAAGCGCATCGAACAGCGCACCGTACGCAAGTAACCCCCGCCCCGGACCGCATGCAAGGAACAACAACAATGGCACTTTCCCGCGAACAAATGGCCCAGCGCGTCGCCCGTGAAATGCAGGACGGCTACTACGTGAACCTGGGTATCGGCATCCCCACCCTGGTCGCCAACTACATCCCCGAAGGCATGGAAGTCATGCTGCAATCGGAAAATGGCCTGCTGGGCATGGGCGCTTTTCCCACCGAAGATGAAGTCGATGCCGACATGATTAACGCCGGCAAACAAACCGTCACCGCCCGCGTCGGCGCTTCGATTTTCTCCTCCGCCGAATCCTTCGCGATGATCCGCGGCGGCCATATCGACCTCACGGTGCTTGGCGCCTTCGAGGTGGATGTGCAAGGCAACATCGCCTCCTGGATGATCCCCGGCAAACTGGTCAAGGGCATGGGCGGCGCCATGGACCTGGTGGCCGGCGCGGAGAACATCATCGTCACCATGACCCACGCCTCCAAGGATGGCGAATCCAAACTGCTGAGCCGTTGCAGCCTGCCGCTGACCGGCGCGCGCTGCATCAAGCGAGTGCTGACCGACCTGGCCTACCTG
This sequence comes from Pseudomonas sp. MF08817, assembly GCF_059862705.1. Classification (NCBI taxonomy): domain Bacteria; kingdom Pseudomonadati; phylum Pseudomonadota; class Gammaproteobacteria; order Pseudomonadales; family Pseudomonadaceae; genus Pseudomonas; species Pseudomonas sp. MF08817. The sequence continues at coordinate 780 of NZ_JCBCUY010000049.1, read as the reverse complement.
GAGATCCAGGACGGCGCCTTTATCCTCAAGGAACGCGCCCCAGGCGTGAGCGTCGAGGAAATCGTCAGCAAGACCGCCGGCAAACTGATCGTCCCTGACCACGTGCCCGAAATGCAGTTCGCCTGAACCGCCGAACCCAAGGAGCAAACACTATGCAAGAGGTTGTGATTGTCGCGGCGACCCGCACCGCCATTGGCAGTTTCCAGGGTGCGTTGGCCAGTATTCCCGCGCCGCAGCTGGGGGCGGCGGTGATTCGTCGCCTGCTGGCGCAAACCGGCCTGGCCGCCAGTGAAGTCGATGAAGTGATCCTCGGCCAGGTCCTCACCGCAGGCTCCGGGCAGAACCCGGCGCGCCAAGCGGCGATCCTCGCCGGCCTACCCCACGCCGTACCAGCAATGACCCTAAACAAAGTCTGCGGCTCGGGCCTCAAGGCCCTGCACCTGGGCGCCCAGGCCATCCGTTGTGGCGATGCCGAAGTCATCATTGCCGGCGGCATGGAAAACATGAGCCTGGCCCCCTACGTGCTGCCGGGCGCACGCACCGGGTTGCGCATGGGCCACGCAAAAATGGTCGACACCCTGATTAGCGACGGCTTGTGGGATGCCTTCAACGACTACCACATGGGCATTACCGCCGAGAACCTCGTCGAAAAGTACGCGATCAGCCGCGAAGACCAAGATGCCTTCGCCGCCAAATCCCAGCAAAAAGCCGTGGCCGCCATCGAGGCCGGGCGCTTTGCCGACGAAATCACCCCGATCCTGATTCCCCAACGCAAAGGCG
>NZ_JCBCUY010000048.1:0-31544 GCF_059862705.1 Pseudomonas sp. MF08817 | reverse complement strand
AGGCTGAAGCCTTGGGCATTGCCGATTTGAATGGTGGCGCGTTCTTCAACGCTGAGTTCGGAATAGGACATAGGGGCAGCACCGTACCGGAAAGGTCAGGTGTTGCACTCAGTTTTTGCCGCCGCCATGAATAAAAACGATAGGACTTCTGGCATTGTTTACAGTAAAGCCCCACAGACCATCCCCATCACTAGTGTCAGACCTGACAACTGAAATGGTCCAGTTAGCACCATTTGTAGGATTTAACCCAGCGGAACGAAGATACCGACGAGTCCACCCTTGAATAAATTGCATATTTCCGCTTTTGACAAGACCATAGGTAATTTTGTCAGTATCAAAAAGTATTTCACCGCTGGGCTTTTTTACAATCAGGTTTGCCATTTAATAGTACCCGTAAAATATTTCGCAGTTAGCATTGAAAAACCCCCAGCTACCTCCTGGGTGAGAATACTGCCAAGTCAAGCTCGCACCTGATAGGGTGACGCCAGGTTTTTTACCATTTGGACCTTGCAAATCAACAAGCGGAACAACAATGAAATAAGCAGTTTTCCCAGAGGGTGGGGCCGGGATAGTTGCCGATCCATTAGCGCCTCCCGTTACCACGCTGCCCATGTGCTGGCTGATGCTCATCGTCATATCGACCATCAGCCTATTTAGTGCATCTCTAATTACAAGCCCCGTCATTGTTAGATACTCAAGTCGATCCCCAAGACGCCATTGGGGTGGTAGAACCGAATTGATCCATTGGACATGGTCATGCGGCCTTGCCCGGGAGCATATCCATTCATTTCCCATGGCCCTGTTCTTGGAAGTATCCAGCCGGTAAGGCCTGCCACGTAATCCGTTGACTGGAGCGCTCCGCCAATCTTGGCGTTAGTAATTGTTCCGTCCTGAATAAACGCCGACCGTATAAACGTCTGCCCTCCCGTAATAGAGAAGGGCGAAACCGGTGTGCCATTGACCAGGTTCAGCAGCATGAAAGTGTCTGCCCGCACAACGAACTGCGACGACACGCCGGAAGGGTCAACCTGCAAGCCCAGACCAAACGACGCGGCGTAGAGCTGCCCGCCGGCCGTGGCTTCCATCTTCACCGACCACAAGGTCGACAGCTTCCCATTGGTTTCCGCCAGGGCCTCGGTGGCTTGCTGCACTGCGGCCTTGTTGTCGCCCACTTCGGCCGAGAGCTGGACAAGGCTTTGCGACATCGCCAGCTCATTGGTGGCCACCACCTTCTCCAGCGTGGTCAGGTTCGCCGCGTTGTCGCCCACTTTGGCATCCAGCGTGCTGGTGCGCTGCGCTATCGCCTCGTTCTCCGAGGCCCGGGTCTTCTCCTCGTTCGCGATGGCTGCCGTGCTGGCCCAGCCCTTGAGTGCATCCACCTTTGATCCGTTGCCGTCATCGTCGCCGCGCCAGGACGAGCGCAGCGCGTTGAACGCCGAGGCATGGGCCATGACCTTGCCATCGACCGCGGTGATGTCCGTGGTGTTCGTGTTCACCTGCTGGGCCAGGCCGTTGGCGGATTCGACCGACTGCCCCACATCCAGCCAGTACGTGGCGTTCGGCGGTGGCTTGTTGATCGGAACCGGTCCCTTGGCCTGGTACAGCAACTGGCCCTGGCGCACGATGGCGTTCTTCACGTAGGTCTTGGTCGGGTCGTAGCTCTCGTCCAGCGCATCGATCTGGGTTTGCAGCCCGGGGATTTTCTCGATCTCGCCGATCAAGTGCTCGCCCAGCTCCGTTTCGGTAATCTTGCCCTCCAGCAGGTCCAGAATCGGCCCTGCCTCAGAGCTCGCCTGCCCCATCACCCCAGCCCCAGTCGGGTAGAACGGCCCGATGTTGCCGGTGCGATCCACCAACCGCGCCCAGAAGAAGAACTGCGCACCCGCCTGCAAGCTCTGCATCGAGTGCTCGCTTTGTGGGTAGGACAGGTCGGCCAGCTTGGTCGCGCTGGCGATGTTCGGTGTAGGCCCGTACCAGATTTCCGTACGCTGGGTATCCTCGGCACCCGCAGGGAAGCCCCACTTTTGGCCGATGCCGAACAGGAGGCTGGTGGTGGTCAGGAACGCCACCGCCGGCGGCAAGCCTACCTTGCCGTTGAGCTGGGTCAGCAGCGAATCCTTCCAGACTGACGAAATCTCGAAAGCGCTGACGGCGCGCACCCGGGCCAGATAAGCGCCCGCGTAGATGCCGACCACGTCCACGCCCAAGGCGCCGGTACGGGGCAGCTTGACCCAGTTGCCATTGTCCTTACGCCATTCCACGTCATAGCCCACGGCACCCGCCACCGAAGGCCAGGCAATGGTCATGGTGGTCACGGCCAAACCCTGATCCACGGCAGAGTTCGACGTTAGCGTTACGCTGGCCGGGGCCGGGACAACGCTGATGGGAATCACGCTGATCGGGCGTTCTTCAAGCCGCGCGCCGGTGTCAATGTGAGCGAACTTGCTCGGGTCGTACTGAATCGCCGTGATTTCAAACACACCTGGCTCGGGCCGCGAAACACTGGTGACCCGGTAAAGTGGAACGGCTAGGTCTGGAGCATCCAGCGCCCAAACAAGCTGCGGCTCTGGCGCCATGGAGTAAGCGGTCGTCACAGTCACAGCGCGGCCGCTGACCAGTTGCACGGTGCGGCCCTCGCACTTGCCATTAGGCAGGTTGAGAATCAGGCGATCACCGGCCTTAGCCTGTGTGTCACGGTCCAGGGTAATAACCCGCCCCGCTACCGCTGAAATGCGCCCGCCCACCGCCCGGCCCGCCAGCAACTCATCCGCCACCGGGATCACGTAGCCAGGCAGCGGGATGCGCCCGTCCAGGCCGACCTTGAAGGAAATGGCCCGATCTTTGGAGTTCGTCAGCAACGCCCACTTGCCGCGGCGCTGGGCCTCGGACTCACGGGTGCAGCCAATTGCACTCAGCTCCAGTGGGTTGTCGCCATAGCGCCGCTGTAGCTTCGGGTCGGTCACGGACGTGACGTCGGTATCGTAGTTGTTGCCCGGGTTGTCGTAGCTGATGAGGGCGCGGCTGTAGCGTGTGCGCTCGGAGGCGCTGTTGTAGCTGAACTTGCCATCGATGACGTTGGCCCGGGTGTAGGCAAAGTCGAAGTCCGTCGCCCGCGGCATATCGGCCAGCGTGAACACCTGGCCCTGGGCCCAATAGGTCATGCCCCGATAAATCGACGAGATGTCGCGCAGCAGCGACCAGGCATCAGCCTTGCCCTGGAGGTTCAAGTTGCAGATGAATCGCGGCTCCATGCCGCCCTTGCCGTCCGGGACCATCTGGTCGCAATACTGGGAAATCCGGTACAGCTCCCATTTATCGACTTGCCAGGGCTTGATCCGGCGGCCAAGGCCAAAGCGGTCGTTGACCGTGATGCCGTAGGTGACCCAAGCCGGATTGTCCGTCCAGGCCTGCTTAAAAGTCCCGTCCCAAATCCCGCTGTAGGTCCTGCTCTCTGGATCGTAGTTGCTGGGAACCTGCCACTTACGCCCGCGGCAGTCGACGGTGACCGCCGGGATGTTGCGGAACTGCTCCGCCGAGAATTCGATGTAGAGCAATGCGGTGTTCGGGTAGCGCAGCTTGGCGTCAATCACCTCAGTGAAGCCGGCAACCTGCATGGTGTCGGCAATTTTGTTGTTGTTCTGGTTTGGCGTGATGCGGGTGACGCGGATCAGCCAGCCACTGGACGCGGCCGGCAGATCAATGCGGCGGGTGCGCTCGTAGGTGCTGGTGGTCTTGCCGTCTACCGCATCGCTCAGCACCTGCTGATAGGCGCCGCCATCGGTTGCCAGCTCAACCTTGTACTCAATCCGGTAACCCTTGATGTTGTTTTTGCTGTCTACGGACTGGAGCGCGGGCCAGGCGAAGCGCAGGCGCACCGCCGACAGGTCGGTGTTGCTGATCGCCCGAACCCACGGCGTGCCACTGCGCAGCTCAGTGCTGATGGTGGTTTCATTCTCGACTGAAGGAATGCCCTGGATATAGCGCTGATCCACAGAGCCGGTGCGCCACTCGAACTTGACGTTCGGGAAGTTCATATTGCCCTGAGGGTCTTGCAAGGGCGTGTTGTCGAGGTAGATATCTCGCGCCGTCGGAATTCGCTCATCAAACTCCCCTTCGCCCACCGCGATCAGCATCTTGGCGACAGCGATGGAGCGCAGGCTGTCAGGGGCCTCGGTTGGCGTCTTGGGCTTCTCCGATCCGCCTTTCTCGCCACTGATTTCAATCTTGCGTGCTGCGCCCATGCTTTTCTCCAGGCAATAAAAAACCGCCTCTCGGGCGGCTGCGATATTCGGGTGTATGGCTACATCTGGTCTTCGGCATAAATCCCAGCACTGATAATCGCGCCACCCCAGCGCCGCCGGCCAATGCACAACGGGACAGGGTTGCCGGATGCGGTGGTGTTCTTGGCGCTGCCAAAGGCGTAGCCGGGGGTGTTCTCAGGGGCTGCGCTGGTCTTAAGGCCCTTGGCCTGAGGGCTGAGCATTTGGATAACGCCGCCGAGCGCCATCGACCCGCCGCCCATGCCAACTGCCAGCGTGGTTGCGGCGGACCAGCCAAGTGGGTTCCAGAAGGACAAGGCGATGATCGCTACTCCAATCACCGTTTGCAGCAAACCCGCCCGCTTGCTGCCGCAAATCACAGGAGCAATGATGATGTCGCCACGGCCTTGATAGCCGAGTTCTTTCTCGCCGATATTGCGGCCCCCGCGAAAGAAGGCGAACTCGAGCCCTCGGGATTTCGCATTCCCCAGGAATCGCTCAAACCCTGGGATCAAAACGCAAAGGGCCTTTACCGCCTCGGCCGGGGATTGCACGGACAGCCGATGAGACTTCCCGAACTGGCGCAGGGCCCCATACAGGCGCACCACAGTAATTGGCTGATACTCAATTGCAGATGCTGCCATGTCATTCTCCAGACAATAAAAAAGCCACCCGAAGGTGGCTTATTGGTAAATCCCGACCTAGCCGGCGCAGGACCGCACCACATCGGTGACTCTCTCAAGCGGCGACTGCCAGGTCCTGTAAAAGTGATATCGCACGACTGACCCGCCTTTGACTGGCGTCACATCAACCAGGTGCAACGGCGACTGCGAGTCGGGAGCCATAACGGTGAACCGATCCCCTGATGTCTGCATAACTCCGCCGATGCCTGCACCCAGCACAGTGGTGCCCTGCCATCCGTCACGAATGCACTCAGCAACCTTACCGGCAGGCTTGCTGGACTTAAGGGAGATCAAAGGCGGAGTGCTTCGGGTGTCGGCTACGCTGGTGCACCCCGCCAGCCCCAGAACCGCCATCGCCACGATCAAAATTCGCATGTCGTTCCCTCTTTGGTTTGGCGGGACTGTAGCACTGAGGGCCCAGATGCAAAAAGCCCAGCGCGGGGCCGGGCTTTATAAGTTTGCTTCCAACTTTACAGCGAGCGCAGCTCAGTGAATGCCCGAGCAATGCAGTACGGAATCACTGCGCAAGTCAAGCCCATTGCAGCTGCAGCGGCTTCTTGCGGCGCACTAGTTGCCGCGTACATTCCACCGAAGCCCACAATTGCACCAATCAATGACATAAAGATGGTGACGCCCCACATAAATTTAGCCAACTTGATTCCCTTCAGTGAGTGGTTTTCTCTTGCTCGCCCGCAGAGGGCGAGCTGCTCTTCCACAGAGGAATCTACAGTCGCGGTTGAGTAAGGTCAATTTGACATCACTTCCCGCTCAGTCCTGTCCAAGCATCCAGCGTGGATGGAATGCCAGTAGCTGGGCCGGGGTTTTGCGTAGTAGCGTTAGGCCCTTGTAAAGCCGGGAGGGGCGGTCATGTCAATCAGGAGCCTTGCGAAGAATCTTCCCAAAGATCCCGACAATTTAGGATCTGTCCTGGGGTGGGGAGTGGTCCAGAAATCCCCATGGAGGTTCATCGACATTTATGCATCGAAGGGCGCAGCCCAGGTCGAGGCTGCCGCTAGAGGTCCTCGTAATAGCGTCGAATATGGATCTCACAGGCTTGGCACAGACGAATTCGTCGGCGGCCTTATACCGCCGAATTGACCGGGAGATTTTTCTCTGAAAAATAGATCCTCCCAGGACCTGACACAAGCTCGGCAATGAGCCCTGGCTTGCCGGTGTAGCTACGGCTGTAGCCTTCTTCGCTCTGGCGCTTGCCGGAGAATTTCATCCGATCAATCTCGACACCGCCATCCAGAATGGCGACCTCGGTTTCAGCGCCGCAGAGAACGCCGTCGGTAACGGTGAAGAGGTCGTGAATGGTCAGCAAGTAGCGCTGGCTTGGCTGCATACAGCCCTCCTGCTGCCGGATGGGCAGCGAGAAATGAATTGAAGGATTTCCCCAGTCCTTCGCCTGCAAGCCCAAGGACTGGGGTTGCGCCAATTTCGGCGCGTTTATGACCTGGAGGTCAAGATGGCAACACCAGTAAGCTCCACCGAGGCAGGGATCATCGCCGCATTCGGCGCAATATCGCTTTACTTGCGATCGCGCCCCGACTACGACGAGGCCGAACTGCAAAAGTACGTTAATTTCTTCAAAAACACCCGGCAGCCGTCGGCAGATTCGGGTGCGTTCAACCTTGCTCTCGACGCTGTCGGCGGTGATCTGAGCAATGTTCAAGAAGCCATCAAAAATGGCGTGGGGGCCAATCCTCTTTAATTGACGGGTGCATTGTCGCGAATTACAACTCCGGCAATGCTCACTTTTTCATCTTCAGTTACTTCAAATGGCTGATTCATATATTTCTCCTGCGGCCCTGCCGCGTCATGTTGGTTGTTTTGCGTCTTTGTGCCTGAGGATCAGGCGTGCTCGGTCGTGCCAGGGCCCACCGAAAATCACGATTTCCGAAGGTCGCCCGTACATGTGGTGCAGCATGAAAGGCCCAGGGCCGAATGCACCTGACTCTTCGCCCGGTAACCCCGCACCTGTGCCGAGGTAGATCCCGGCGTGGTTCGGGTGAGCCGTCCGGCCAACAGCCATGACGATCATGTCGCCCCGCTGCGGCTGATCCACCCGCACGAACCCGGCAGCCTCATAAGCCTGCTCGTACAGGCTCGGGCCGTCTGCCCGCTCCCACCAGCCGTCTTCGCGCGTGAACGCCTCGAACTCAATCCCCCACTCGCGCTTGTACCAGTCAGCGCAAACCTGCCAGCAATCCCAAGCACCGTGGACGAATGGGCGATTGAGCAGCGGCGTGTCGCCGGCGGGCGTGATGGTCCGTAGATCGCCTTCGGGCCAACTCAGGATATGCCAGGGCAAGGCTGTGGCCTCGCACATGGCCAGGTCGCGCGGTGAAGGCCGGCTGGTGGCGTCTGGGTGTGAGTGGACAATGCCAATCACCTCGCCCAGGTCTTCCGCCGCGGCGTAATCCTCGGGATCAAGCCGAAACTCTTCGTTCGGCTCCGTGGCGATGTTCCGGCAGGGGAAATACTTCTGCTTGCGCCCAATGGCCAGCAGCAGGCCGCACGATTCTTTCGGGTACTGGGCCGCCGCGTGCACCTGGATGGCGCTGATAACGTGTTTGCGCATGGTCAGCTCCGGGCAATCAGGGATACGGCAGGAAATCCGCCGTGGTTGAGTTCGTTGTTCTGGCCAAAGCGCAACTTGCACGACTTCAAGCCGCCCTTGCACTGATCCTTGCTGGGGTCGCTTGTAGGGGCGTCATCGTCATCGAACATCGCACTGCCGGTGTATTGGCAGTTCGGCCCGCGGTAGCCGCCGGTCATTGCCCAGTGGCAGAACGTTGTCATCTGGCGACCGGGCAACCCGTGGTCGTCGATCTCGCCCGGGGATGACAGATCCCACTGCACCACCTCGCCGTCTTCGCCGGTCTTCTGGTCGATGTACCAGATGTCCAGCGCCTCCTGCGTAGGGTCTGCGGTGGGGTTGCCTTCGGGGAAGTTCGCGGCATCCAGGTACTGGGCCAGGGTTTCGCGAATTGTCAGCTTGAACTTCACCAAGTCCTCGAAGGCCAGGCAGAGCGCTGTAACGCGCCCGTTGACGTTGCCCGCGCTGAACACCGGCCGTGCGGCCGTACCGTCGCTGTCCGACCCGATGCCTTCGACCTGCACCGGCCAAGCCGCGTACTCGTTGCCCTGCCACCAGATCGGCTTGGCCGGCAGCTCATCGGGTGAGTTTGCGTAAAGCGCCAGCTCTGCCGGGGTGTGCGGGATCGCATGCCCGTGGAAGCGCAGAATGTCGGCGCCGTACTCGCTGCCATCAATTTCAAACAGCCGCACTTCCCCGCCGGGCTCCAGCTTCTGGATGTCCGCGATTAATGCCATCAGGATTGCCCTTTTAAGGGTGAAAGGTTTGCTCGAAGGTGGCGGTCAGGCTGTAAGCGGAGCCGCCCCGGTGGATCGGCTTGAAGCCGTTGCACTTGTAAAGGCCAAGCTGGCCCAGGGGCGGCGTCCAGAGAAACGCCTTCGCGCCTTTATGCCGACGAAGGAAGTCGATGATCTCCTTGATCCTGGCAGCACTGCCCGTATGGCTGATCGGCCACGACTGCTGTTCGTTATTGATGCCATCCGACACCGACTGGCCGTAGCCATCGCCGAACTGCTGGGTACGGACGCGCTGGGTAACATCGCCCTCCGCGCCCTTCTCTATCTTCCATTTGAATGTTTCGAGTGCCATGGGTCATCCCTTCGCGCTTCGGTTACTGATACCGCCCTGGCGCCAGGACTTGACGATTTCTTCCTTCGCAACGCTGCGCATGCGCTCCTGCATGTTGCGTTGGAAGGCCTCGGTGTCGAGCTCCGCGCCCTCCGGCCGCCCTGATTCCTCATCGGTCATGAGCATGATCGGCATGCTGAGGCTGATCGATGTCCCGCCACCGCCACCCACAGCGACGACCCCAAGCTTGCCGCTGGACGTTCGAGCCAGAGGCATGATCGCCTCTTCCCCCGCCTCGCCCATGATCCCTCTCTTGCCGCCGGCCATGCCGAACGCCGTGGGCTTGCTGACGATGGAGTTGGTGAACGCCCCACCATCGGCAAACATCTGCACGCCTGAACTCCAGGCGCCGCCGTTGGCCTGAGTGGCGGCCCAGGTGTTGATGGTGTCGGGGCTATACCCTGCTGCGGTAGAACCCGCCGAGGTCGGCCCGCTACCGAAGTACGAGCCGACCGCAGATATCCCTACCCCCACAAGGGAGCTGAGCAGCCCCGACGCCGCCTGGCGCGTGGCGATCCTTGCCATATCCGCCAGAATCGACTTGGTGAAGTCCGCAAACGACAGCTTGCCTGTCATGGCGAAGTTGACGACCGCATCTTCCATAGAGCTGAACGCGTTGCCGAACAAGGCCTTGGTCTGGCCGGCCACGTTCTGCGCCGAATCCAGATAGTTGGCCCAGGCCGAGGTCGCGCCCTTGGTCCAATCGCCTTGGGCAGCCTCTACATCCGCGTAGTTCTGGCGGATCTGGTCGGTTGCCGCCGTGTTCGCATCGGCCAGGGCCTTGGATTTACGGCGGAACTCCTCATCCGACATATTGCGCGAAGGATCGGAGCGCTGGTTTTCCAGCTCCAGCGACTGCTGGGCAAAGCGGTCTTGCTGGCTGTTCAGCTCGCCGTTGAGCGCGTTCTGGCGATCGCCCTGGCCAACACCCAGAACTGCGCGCTGGCCGGCCAACTCCAAAGCTCGCTGCTGCTGACCCAGCGCCTGCACATAGGAGGTGATTGCCCGCTCCTGCTTGGCAAGACGCCCGGTTTCGTTGACGGCCAATACCTCAAGCTGGCTGTCCGCATCCTTCTGCGCCTTGACCATCCCTGCGCGCGCGTCGGCGATCTTCTGGTCCAGCTGGATGATTTGCGCGGCCGACGTGGTCTTCTTGCCCTTGGCGGCTTCCAGCGCGGCAATCTCTGCTTCGTAGGCTGCCGTTGTCTGGTCGAGCTGATTCCCGATCAGCGCCTGGCGCCGCAGCAGATAGTCTTCCTCGGACAGCAGGCCTGCCTTCTGCGCCGCCTCCAGTTCCTTCTGGTAGTTTTTGTAGGTGTCGGTGATGGCTGCCAGATCGTTCTTGGCGTTGTTGAAGCTGGTGAGGTCGACCTGCGTTCCGGCGGCTTTGGGATCCTTGAACTTGGCGTTGATGTTGGCAATGTTTTTGTCGACCGTTGCCTGGGCAAGGCGAGGATCGTTCGGCGCTACCTTGCGGATGTCGTCGAGCTGTTGCTTATAGTCCTCAAGCTCCTTGGTCCGCTTCTGCTCATTGGTCAGCGACGACTTGGTCAATGCGTCGACCTTCGTCATTGCCGTGACAGCCGCGCCTTGAGCCTTGGCCTGCTCACCCTCCCACTTGGCGATGTCGGCCTGGGCGGCTTTCTCGTCCTCCAGCATGTTCAGGCGGTTCTGCCGGAACTCGATCAGTGCATCCTTGGACTTTTGGCTCTGAAACAAACCGTCCATGTTCTGGGCTTCGAGCAGGTCCGACCTGGCATTCTCGATGTCCGAATTGATGTCACGCCGCCCGGCGTTTTTGAGACCGTCAGCTGCCTTGGCGACAGCGTTGTATGCGCGCTCCCAAAAGCTAAGGTTTTCCAGAATCTTCGGCGTACGCTCATTGATCGCATCGGCGTACTGCTCGGTGGCCAGCTTCACCGCGCCGGCATGGTCGCCCTGCTCTTCCAGTGCGGCGATCTGCGAGTAAACCGACGCCGTCAGGTAGTGGTACTGATCATTCAGCGCAGCAGACGCCTTGACCGGGTCGTCGGCCAGCTTGGAGAACTCAGCAACTGTCTCGCCCACCGCCTTGCCCGTGGCCTCCTGCATGGACACTGCAGCCTGGGCGATGCCGGTAAAGCTCTCGCCAGCGATCTTGCCGTTGCCAGCCAGCAGGGCCAAGACTTCGGCGGCCTGGCCAGTGGTGCCCACGGTAGCGCTGACCTGCCGCGCCATGTCGCCCAACTGGCCCGCACTCACGCCGGCGTAGTTGCCGGTGAGGATCAGTGATTCGTTGTACTTATCCTGTTCTTCACTGCCCTTGTAGTAGGCGACCCCAAGAGCGGCGACGGCGCCTGTCGCCAGGGCAATAGGCGCCAGCATGGCCAGAAGGCCGGCAGCCGATGCGCCAGCCCCCGCGCCTAGCTGGAGAACCGCACGAACGCCGCTCCCCCAGTCACCAGAGGACAGCGCGTTGCCCAGTTGCGTGACGTTTTCCTGCGCCTGGCGGGTGCCGAGGCGCAATTTGTCGAAACCAGTGGCGGTCTTTTCGAGCTTCGCGTAGTCCTTGTCGATCTTGCCCAGGGCCGAGTTGTACTGCTCCTGGCTAATGCGCCCAGCGTCGAGGTGCTTGCCCAACTGCTCAACCTGGGTGTCGAGCTTTGCCACGGCGGCCCGCGCCGGGTCGATGGCGCCCAGCAGGCTGTTCAAGGCCTTTTGTTCGTCCAGGGTCGATTTGGCCAGCGCTACCTGCTGCTTGTCGAGTTGGGCGGTGATCTTGGCAAACTCAGCCTCGCCATAGGCTCCGGTCTTCGTGAGCTTGGTCAGGGCCTCGCGCTGTTTTGTCAGCTCCTGTGTGGTAGTCGCACCTTTCGACAGCGACTTCTCCAGCGCCTGCATTTCGTTCATCAGGCTGGTGGCGGACTGCTCTGCCCGGCCGCCGGCCTTCGCCATTTCATCCAGGTTAGCTTTCGCCTGGATGGCATCAGCCGAGTCGATTTTTACGCCGAGCTCTGCAATATTCATCGACTCACCTTGAATAAATGCCCGTGGTTACGGGCTGTTTTCCCTTTCCTCCGCCATAACGCGCAGGGCTTCGCCTTCCAGCACCTGAAGGTCCGGGAAGATTTCAGCGAGTTTCTTTTTCTTGATGCCGAGGAATCCGGCCACGTCGCGGATGCAGGTGTAGTCGAGGCCGATCGCGCCGCCCGGGCCTGCTCGCCACTGGGTGGACATTCGGTTGAATAGGAGGAAGGCAGGCCAATTGCAGGGCCAGACCTCCACTTCTTCAACCAGATCGCCAGGGGCAAGGCCGAACATGCCGATAATCGTGTCGGGCACGCTCGGCGAGTACATAGCGCGGGCGGCGTCAGTTAGTTTCCCAGGCGGGCCTGGCTGTATGCGCCTTCGTAGGCCTTAACGACCGCCTCGGCGGCACCCTGGCAGGACTTCACGAATGCGACGATGTTGTCGTCGCTGTATTCGTCATCGAAGCCCCAGCCGACTACCAGGTCCTTGATCTGCTGGGTTTGCTGCTCGGTGTCCACGGCAACCACTTCCGACCAAGAAGGCTTGTCGCCCAGCGCGGCCCGCGCCTTGTTCCGCGCCTCGTTCCATTCATCGAACAGAGCGGCAAGCTCGGTGCGATCCCGGTACTTGAAGGTGAATTCGACCTTCTCGGGCGCGCTGCCGACGATCGGGATCAGCACGGGCGCATTGAACGTAGCCTTTTGCGCAATACGGATCTTAGCCATGGGTTAAACCACCGCAGTCAAGTAGCGGGTCGGCTCGGCCTGCAACGCCAAGCTGACGGTGCGGGTCAGCAGGTTGTTACGGGACACCGCTGGCTGTTTGGAGAACGACGTGTAGGTACCGTACAGCAGCGTGTCGTTACCGGGCAGGTTCAAGCGGGCCGCTTCGATCTGCTTGCCGGCGTCCGCCTTCAGCAGCACTCCGTTGAACGCCTGGGCCGGGTCGTCAGCGATGGTGAGTACCATGCTTGCCGCCGATTTGTCGGTGGGGATCTGCTTGCCCTGGTCATCCTCGAGGAAAACCACGTCCAGGTAGTTCTGTTCGCCGCCCGAGAAGGCAACGTCGGAGATCTGAGGGATCTGCACCCAGGTCAGCACCTTGCGCATCGTGCCTGCGCCACCAGCGACCGGATAGACCTGCGTGTCGGTAGTGTCGATGCCTTCTAGGGTAATCGCCGTGGCCGTGGCTGCCTTCACGCGCACCACCTTGCTATCCAGCTTGCTCCAGCCAGACGTCAACAGAACAATATCGCCGGCAGCGATGGTGCTGCCGACAACAGTGGCAACGGCCTCAGCGGCGTTGGTGATAGTGGCAAATGCCAGCGCAGCGGCATAGGTCGCGGCGTGCTGGAAGGTGCCGCCGTTCGGGATTTTGTAGCCCATGGGGTATTTCCTCTTTGCAGATATGAAAAAACCCGCTCAATGGCGGGTTCGTAGGTTTGCCCAATGGGCGGGATCAGTTCGTGTCGGCTCGGTACATGAACGAGACCGGGACGGTATAGTTTGAATCGCCAGTGATGCCGGGCCCTTGGTCAACCGGCGACATGGTGACCGCCGTGACGGCGCCCTTGGTGTCTCGGGCATACAGCGGGAACAGGATGCTCAACTCCGCTGCAATCGGGTTCGTCTCGGTCTTGCCGTCACCCGCCGGCGAGATGATGCTCACCTGGAACACGCCTGTATAAAGTCGGTGGTCCCCGCCGAGAGTGTTGCTCGCAGTGTCGCCTGGGATGGTGAAGGCCCGAAGGTACGTCTCGCCCTCAGCTGGAGCGTAGGCCGTGTTCTCGAAAACGATCTTGAGCTTGTCCGACCTGGCAGCGTTCCAGGCGATGAGCTTTGCCTCGTAGATCGAAGCGATGATTGCGTGACTCATACCTGGTTATTCCTGATGGCCTCCAGCACGATCTGCTGGAAGCGGGCCACGGTTACCCGGACCATTCCGCCAGGCGCCTGGGTCGAATGGCCGAACTCCAGCGGGATGGCATAACCGAGGCTGTTGGTGATGTAGCAGGTGTCGCCTGCCTTGAATTCGATAGCTCCAGCAGTGATACGCGCCGTTGACTTGGTGCCTGTCGGGTCAACCTCTTCGGTCGTGGCGTTGTTCGGTATACCGATACTGAACATCCAGTTACCACGGAACCGGCCGCCGACGTAGCCCTCAGGCGCTTTGATGTCCATGCCGTCGTTGAGCTTGCGGCCCTTCTTCAGCCTGCCCCCCTTCGTGAGGTTGGCCGGATCGCTACGCAGCGCGCTGTTGTGGTCATCGACAGCCTTGTTGTACTGCGTCGCCACAGCGTTCTGCGCCCAGATCTCCGGGTTGCCCACGGGCGACATGCGGATCAGGCTGCTGCCGACCTCGATAATGATCTCGCGCACGCTGGCGTCGATGGCTTCGCTGGTTTGGGCGGCGAACTCGGCCAGGCTCAGGGCGAAGCTGCCGGATTGATTCGCGTATTTTGTAGACACAATCAACTCCTCGTAAACCAAGCATGAAAAAACCCACTCAATGGTGGGTTTAGTAACGACGAATAATTGGTTGACGCCTACGAACGCCAATCAGGCAGTCATGCGACTACAGTTCAGTACTCCTTAAGTGCCTTGTCGGCCTCGATATCCTGATCAGCACAGGCTTTGACCATAGCAAATCCGTATTGGCGCATTTGCTTCATGCAACGCGCCACAGTTTTCTTGTACTCGTCTGGAATTTGCTTGATTTCAGCTACCGCGCTTAGATCCTGATCAACGCAAGCCTTCACCATTGCTGATCCGTAACTCCCCATCTGAACCTTGCATCGATCAATGATCTCTTTCTTTACATCAGTGTCCGCAAAGGCTGTAGTTGAGAAGAAAGCAGCCATGCTAACCAGAGTAATAATGCCGCGCATATCCATATACTTTGCTCACTGCGAAAGGGTTAAGGCACAACGCTATTACGAGCTCAATAGTTTGTCCATCCATCCCCCCCCACAATCATGAAGCTAGCCTGACGCGCGGCTCATGCCCGCACCTGCAGTTCATACAGAATCGGCGTGCCGGCGGGGTTGACCTCTTTCAGCGGAGGAACGATTGACCAGGTACGCCCCTGAGCGACCACTTTGTCGAGCAGCCCCGGCATCCAGGCCAACCCCTGCGCGGCGATCTTGAGCTTCTTGTCGCCCTGTTTGATCAGGCTGTTGTTCTGGAATTCTTGGCCGGTGAAGTCGAGCAGAATGCCCTGGGCGATCTGTTCGACAGTTGCCCCCGGCGCTTCCCCGCCCGTCTCCGGGTCGTACTCGCCCGGCTCCGTCTTGCTGATGGTCACGGGCTGGCCGAACTCTGTGATCATCTCCAGAGCCATCACGGCCATTTCGTCGTAGAAGGCCATGGTGGCTCCAGATGTGAAAAGCCCAACGCTATGACTGGGCCTTTGAATGGGTGCGGGGCGCCGGAGCTGATCCCGGCATACAAGGTTCCGTCCGGACTCGAACCGGCAACGTTGGTCGCAAACCCTGCAGGAGCGCCGGAATCTCACCGGCAAACCCGTGTAGCTTCCTCGCGCATCAGCCTACGCATTCCCCCACATTACAATTATGCACGAACAGCGAACAGCCCACGCTTCTGCAAATAATCCGCAAACTGCGTAGCGCTCGGCCGGTCCGGCGCCGCCGGCAACAGTCGGCCGCTAGTGTTCGGAATAGTCGCGTACTCGCGAGTTACCGCGCCCTCGACACGCTCCAGAGTTACCGCGCCCTTGCGCTTCTCCACCGGGTCGATATCGTCCTGATGAATCTCAGCGGCCAGGGCCATCTGCCCGTACTGGATGCGCGCCGGCAGGTAGTTGTTCGGCTTGATCTCCTGATCCAGCAGCACTTCCCGGCGCGGCCAGGACAAGGCCTGCTCGCTGCTCATCTTGCGGCCTTTCCAGGTCTTGCCATCCATCGCCAAGGCGGCCCGGCGCAGCAATGCTTCCTGCTCGGGAACGCCTGCGGGGATGACCGTGCCGAACTTCACGGCATACAGGGCCAGGTCCTCTGCGCTCGCATAGCTTTCGGCGTCAGGCTTGCCGGTACCGTCCTCGATGATAAGTGTCATGCGTCAACTCGCTGGAATGGTTTGAGATCGGCCACCGGGTCACCGGCAGCCAGCATTATCACGCCTTGGGCAGATCAGCGACGAGCTTTTCCAAGGATTCTTTCGAGGCGTTGGCCCGGTATGGCACCTTCGCTTCGTCGAGCTTGGCCTTCAGGTCGGCGATTTCCTTCGCTTCGGCATCCACCTGGCCGGCTTTGTCGACCTGCTGGAGAAGGCCATCTACCTGCAGTTGCAGAGCTTTCACCTTCTCGACTTCACCGTCACGCTCGCGGATGAGGCTTTCCACGCCGGCGTTTACCGCTTCGAACACCTGAAACAGGCGGTCAGCGATAGGGCCAAGTTCGCCTTCGGGGCGCACCAGCTCCTGATCAGCGAATGACTCGACGATCAGGCCGACAGATTCGAGTTCGGCACGGAATGCATCGATATTGACGCTGGAGTTACCACCATCGATCAGCAGCACCTTCGGCACTTCCTTGACCGTCACGTCAGGCACATCGTCGGCAGCATCTTCGCGGCTTTCGGTAACGCTTGCGTCGACGATGCGCAGGCCATTCGCCTTGGCCAGCGCCTTCACGTCTTCCTGATACTGGTGGAATGGACCAGGCAGATACCAGATGTTCTTGTTACTCATGATCGTGTCCTCGCCAAGCCGGGCGCTGGGCCCGACTCAGCTGTCAGGGTTACTTGGAGGCGTCACCGATAAGAGCCACACCGGCGGTGTGCTTGATGCTGGTGGCGGTCTTGTCCCAGTTGGTACCGGTCGCCAGTTCGGCGTCGGTTGGCGACTTGCCGCCAGTGGTGGTGTCCCAGGTGTAGCCCTTCAGGCCCAGGCCGAAGGTGTAGTCGGTCTGGAGCGTGGTTTCGATACGCTCCTTGCCGTTGGTGGTCTGGACGTTGCTGATGATGTCGCGGCCGTCGTGAACCAGCGCAGCACCTTGCACCAAGGACAGGATGATTTCTTTGTTCGGGGTGCCGGCCTGCATCAGCGCCGGGGCATCCGTCACAACGGAGATCTTGCCGAGGATGTCCACCACACGCACGTTGCCCGCCTGGAACAGCTGCTGCTGGTTCGCCAGGTTCTGGCCGACCAGCTTGTGATAGCTGGTGCCCTGCATCACCTGGGTTACCAGGTTCTGGCTTGCGTCGCCGAACTTCGCGTGGGCGTTGTTGAGGCCAGCGTAGGTGATGCCAGCGGTAGCCGACACATCGTTGACCGCGGCGGCCTGGGCGGTAATTGCAGCAACCAGGGCAGCGATCGCGGTGTTCAGCTGGTCCTTCAGCAGGATTTCAGCGAACGCGCGGCTGGCGACTTCGATGCCCTGGGCGGTTGGACGTTCCAGCCAAGTCATCTGCGATGGCTCGTAGCGGATCGGACCGAAGCCACCGGCAACTTTCACCGAAGTGTTCTTCAGCTCGGTCAGGTCGGTGGCAGCAACCGCGGCGTTCGCACTGTAGCGATCCACGCGGCGCTGGGCAGCGGCCAAGGTCTGGAAGAACGACTCTTGGAGGAAGTCGCCAGTGAAACCATCCGGAGACAGCACGATTGCGCCGCGGCTGGCAGCGTTGAAAGCGGCGAGATACTGATCCAGCGTCTCGAGAGTCGCTGGCATGATGTATTCGTTGAAAACCTGCATTTGCGACAGGGACATGGGTTATTTCCTTACGATTGTGGGAGATCCGGGAACCGGCTCGCGATCGCGGCCTGTCGTTCCTCTTTGGTGCCGCCGATTTTTCCTTTTGCGGCCCCGCCGCCACCTCCAGCACCAGCAGCCCCGCCGCCAGATGCCTTGCTACCCGCGATCAACGGCGCGAAGGCCGTGTCGTTTGCGAATTCTGCTTTCAGCTCATCCAGCGTTGCCGCCGAGAGCTTGCCCTGCTGGTCGAGGACGACCACAACAGGCTTCCCGTCGCGCTGCTCGACGCTCAGACGGCGTTCGATGTGCGGCAACAGGGCTTTGGCGCTGCCTGGGATTGCCAGAGCAGACGCGATGTCAGTAGCGGTACGGCCGACAGTCAGATCCCGGATCTGAGTGCTCAGCGTCCCACGCTCCTGCTCCAGCATGCCGTTCAGCTCAGCTTCGCGGCGGTTGTACTTTTCGGACCAGGACCTTTCGAGTTCTTCGACGTTGCCGGACTTGCGAGCGGCCTCTTCACGCTCTAGCCGGGCCTGCTCTTCCGCATCCTTACGAGCTTTCTCGGCGGCTTTCTTCTCGCCGAGCAGCTCATCAACCTTGGCCTTCAGGCCGGATACATCTTCTTGCTGCGGAAGACCTTCAATGCCGAGTACGAACTTGCCGTCCTTCTCGGTGTAAAGAGCGCGCACGGCTTCGTCGACACCATCAAGGGTGTCAATTTGAAATTTGATCATTTTCGTTCCCCTGGAACTTGAGAGAGGCCCGGCCTCTATTTTTTACAACGAAGAGTTTACAGCGAGCTTTATTGTAGATAGAATCGCCCTACAACGAAGCCACTACAACTCAAAGGAATACAACGATGAACGGCGTACAGTTTTTACACGACACCCTTGGAAACCCAGTATTTGCTGTACTCCCAATTGATCACTACCGTCGTCTGACCGATCAAAACCAAACCGTGATTGATGTTCAACCGCCCAACCTACTTGTAGATGGAGAATTTACAGTTAAGCTTCCCTATGGTGGCGCGGACGCGTACCTCGATATACGCGCGCTGGTTCGCCACCTTCTGAAAAATGAGATTTATGACCTGGCGATTAATCAGCGCGCACAGTCATTGGACCAGTACCCGCCAGAGCAACGCATGACTCTTGATCCAATCATTCGCCATGACTTTTTGCCTGCATCGTCGCCTTACAAGAACACCATGCAAGCAACAGGTGAGGTGGTCGAGGCGCTCGTGAAATCGGGCTACTTCGTACGCATAAAAAAGAAATACCCATACCTCAGCCGCACGGTAAACGCGCTGGCGATCGTGACTGAGAAGGCTGCGGACCTCAAATAGCTGTCGCCTCAAATCCCGGCGCGCTCGAAGGCTAAAGGTTCGAGCGCGCGCATTTGTACAAGGGTCAACGGTGAAAAGCTGCGATCAAGCTGCAGCTCGGAGAATCGCTCGATGCTCAGTCCGCCTTCGCGGAATAACTTGGCGCGGACCGGGCCGATGGCCTTGTCCTGAAACGCTGCCGGCTGCTGCTTGAGCCAGTCGTAATAGCTGAGGTCTGCCCTCACCTGCTGCGCACCGCCCTCGCCTATGGATGCACGCGCAGCGTCTTTGGCGAACAAGGCGCTGAAGCGCGTCACCGCCACCATCGTCGAGCGGCAGTTGATATGGATCGGCGGCCTCGGCCCCTCGGCCAGTTTGAACCGGCGCTTATCCAGCGTTCGGCACTGGCTGGTGGTCTTCGAATCCAGGGTGCTGACCCACTCCACTGACTGCACAACGTCGCTGTTTTCCTTCAGCGTTTCCATGCGCGCCTGGGTGGCGACATGCTGCACCGCCGTCCGCACGATGGCGCCGGCGTTGCGGTTGGTCGTGGCCAGGATGCCATCGTTGTACTGAAGCGCCTTGGTGCCACGGATGTTCTTGATGATCTGGAAGTTGGTTTGGCCTTCGAAGAAGCCCTGCCTGATCGCGCCTGTGAGGCGTTGCCGCTCCGTGGCGGTGAAGCCATCAATGAATGACTTGAGCAACTTGCCGCCGTCGGCACCGCGCACGCTGAGCGGGTTTGTGAGGATCGCAGCACGAATCGCAGCAGCACCAGGCACAGCCGCGTCAAAGGTGACGCCTACCGGTGCCGCCCGGGTCAGGCTTGTCGCTTCAAACTCGGCCTCGTAGTTGGCGATGTCCACCAGGTCGAGGTTCAGCTTCTCGCTGTACCGGTCGAAGATGCCCAGCAACAGGCTATCAACCTCGCTCAGCAGCCGCTCCAGCCGCGCGACGGTGTAGTCCGTCAGGTCGGCACGGATCAGCCGCTCACGGATCGAGCGGTCAATCTCCTTGAGGAAAGGCCCAAACTTAGCGACTTCCCCCGACTTCAGTTGCTCCAGGAGGACAGCATGCCGGATGGTGGCATCAAGGATTGCTTGGTTTGCCGCCATTTAGGTTTGCCTCGTCGTCATCCAGGTCAGGTCCGGGGTTCTCCGTTTCAAGCTCGTCGCGGATCTGCTCGTCAGTCTTCTCCGGGTCAATCACCCCGCGGTCGCGCAGGTACTGCCAGAAGTCACCCGCTGGCAGCTTGCCGCCCTGCACCGCATTGAACAGCGCGGACAGGATCGTTGCGTCCAGGGTGATTTGGCTGAAGTCCTGGTTGAGCTTGTAGATCGCTTCGCCCGGGGCGTTCACGAACTCAGCCATCCAGGCCAGGCACTGGCTGTATGCCTCACTGACGTTGCTCACCACCAGGGAGAGAACACTGTGCTCGGCGGCGCTGTCGTTATCGGCCTGGGTGGCGGTCTTTACCGCACTACCACGTTCGATCAGGCGTGCGCCGAGCGAAACCATGTCCAGCTTCTTGGCGTCCATGGCCTCTTTTACAAGCGTGTTCGGCTCAGGCTGGGCAAACCCGCATGACCCGTTGGCCGGAAGCGTCAGCGGCGCCCTGGAGCCGACATAGATGCCGTTGGCTTCAAGGTGGTCGCGCCAAGCCTCATCAAGGCCCGAAATCCAGAACTGCGGCTGGCCTGAAAACCACACCGAATCCTCGTAGTCCGCGCTGTTGCAGTAATGACCAATGTTCAGCACGGCCATGTCGTACAGCGGAGAGTCGTCGATGCTGGTGTCATTGTTCTCGCTGCCGAGAAACTGAAATGGAATCACGCGCCATGGCTGTCCAGCGCCATTGAGCGGGGTGAATGGTGGGATGACCATCGTCGTTTCGCTTGAGCCTTCCTGCCACAGCTCCTGGGTATATACGCCGGTCACATCCAGGCGCAACACGCGGTACTGCACGACCTTTTCGCTTCCAAAGCCGTCATCAGTGTCGATGTCTGCCTCTTCGCGCAACACGACCAGACTCAGCAGGTGCTGACCACCAACCTTGCGTGTCTTCCAGTTCCTGATTGATTCGGCCGGGTAGCTCGCAACGTTCGCCCGGGCGCGCCCAGCCTGCTCGTCTGCCTTACTCACCGTACCGGCCTGCACGGCGGCGTAATCAACCAACAAACCGTGCCGACCGACTTCGAGCAGATGCCCGATGACCGATTGCGACTGCTGGTAAATGCTCACGCCCTGCCCGTCGATGTCCGTGCCGACGTAATCCAGTGCACCAGGTAACGTCAGCGTTGGCCAGGTGCGGAACACCGCGCCGACCAGGCCGTGCTTCGTGCGCCCGGTAGCGTTGTAGAAAACGGCCCGCTGTTTGTACGACTTGTACCGCTCAAGATTTTCAGGGCTGGTGTCGTGCTTGTTGGGCCTGGGCAGGTAAACATCGCCGCGCCCCTTGACCGTCTCGGAGCCCTTGCACACGTCGCGCACCAGCCGCCAACGGGACTGTGCCGCGTCGTACTCCGGGCGGGTGTATGTGACGTCTGCCATTAGCGTGCGAATCCCATTTTGATTGATTTGACCGGCTTCTTCGCGCTCTTGGCGACAGCGAAGTACCGGAATGCATCGGAGCCGTGAGACGTCCAGTCATGCAGCGGCTTGTCTTTCCAGCAGCCCTTCTTGTCGTCCCACTCCTTGCGATAGTTCTCAAGGCAGGCAATACCCTCTTCGCACTTCGATTCGTCGAAGGCGCACTTGGACAGAATTTCGCGGGCCTGCTCAATGCCGTCGTCCACCCCGATCTTCGGGACAACCTGAAACGTCATGCGGTAAACCTGGCCATCGATCTCGTAGCCCTCTCGGGCAATGTCCTTGCGCGTCTTCGCATCACTGCCGAACTCACGGTTCTCGATATCGTGCGGGCCCCAGTGCTCGGAGTACGTGTAACCCTTGTCCTTGAGCACCTTCATGTAGTGCCGCAGGCCTTCGCCTGAGTTCTCGTAGTAATCGATGACGTGGTATTGCTCGCCAACCTGTCGCACAAACCAGATGGCGGTGGAGTCGCTCACACCGATGTCCCAAATGGTCATCACCGGCAGGTGGCTGTTGTCGGGCAGAGTGCCGATGCGCTGAGCGGCATACAGCTTGGTGAACTGCTGCGCGTAGTAGGCGCCCTCGACCGACTGCTGGAAGGCTTCGACAGGAATCGACGGGTATTCCCGCTTCATGTCGTCGCCGAGAGTCTTCTCCTTGGCCGCGTACCAGGCGCGCTGCCCGTCATTGGCGACGATGCCGTGCTTGGCGTGAAGCTCGTTGAAGTAGTCGGTCAGGCGCTGCGGGATGACAACGTCAGTCGGGTCAAGCCAGTAGGCCTTGTTGTTCCACCAACTGAAGAAAAAGAACTTCCAGTCGAGCAGGCCCAGCGGCACGCCGGACAGTTGCTGGCGCTCCGCTGACTGGCTGTAATCAAAGAAATACCCGGCCCGACCCTCTGCCGTTGACTCAATGGTGACGAAACACTCAGCAGCGACAGCCTCGAAAGCACCCGTGACGATCTCCCGCGCCTTGTGTGGGAACTTGGCGCAGATCTTCCCGAACTCAGATACGTGCAGGTAGCGCAGCGTGCCACCACGGAATGAGGTGGAAACGTAAAGCGAACCGCCCTTGCTGAACACCAGCTCGCCGGCAGCGTCATTTCGTGCCGGGTTGGCAGCACGCAGCTCTTTCGGCAGGTTGTCGTAGGCGTATTTCACCTTTTCCCGGAAAAGGCGCTTCGCGTCGTTCAGTGTGTGAGCGATCAAGGCGCACTTGGCAGCCTCGAACAACGCTGCATCCAACTGGACGATGCACACCAGCGTCGTAAAGCCCAGCTGGCGAGCTTTCAGGATGATGTTCCGGGTATGCATCCCCTGGAAGTAATCGATCTGCTCCTGCGTCATGCGGAAGCGAACCTTCTTGCCCTGCTTGTCAGTGATGAAGTAGAGGTTGTTCAGCCGCCAGAATCGATCCCGAAGCAGTTTCATGTGCTCGGGCTTCATATCAGGCGTCCTGCGATAGTTCGTCCATCATCTTGGACAGCTCGTCAGCGTCATTGCCGCCGGATTTAATGTCGAGGTCGTAGGCCTGGCGCTCCAGGGCAACCAAGGTCTTCAGTGTCTCGGCCAATTCCTTCATGGTCTTGGTCCGGCTGGGAAGCGCGCCAATCTTGTTGGCCAGAGCCAGCATATCTGCCATCGCATCACCGTCGCCGGAATCGCCGTCCTTGAGCTGGGCGATCAACTCTTTAATGGTGCCCTGCTCATCCGTCAACGCTTCAAGTTCATCCAGCAGCTTGTTGGTGAGCCGCCGGCCACGCGAGATGTCGCCACGGTGAGCCATGCGGATGTTCGCTATGGCCCGGGCGTTAACCTCAATGACGGCCTGATCTGTAACAGCGCGTTCTGCTGTTACATCGGCTGTTACACCCTGCCTTGTTACAAGGTCGTTCGCCTTCGCTTTGATCTTTGCGGACAGGTCTTGAACCCACCCATGCTTCTTTGCCCGCCGGGCGATCGCCACATGGTTAGAGCCTGGGCATGCAATAGCGATCTCTCGCAGCGACAGCACACCAGCCCGGAAGAGCTGTTCAATGCGCTCCCAGTCGGGTTGCTTGGTTGTCATGGGGAATCCTTAGTCTTGGCTGTCCAGTAGCACATCAATCAGCTTCTGCTCACCCAGGCGCATGGCACTCAGGCACTGTAGGTCGTCGCACTTAGGGCCGAGGCCGAACACGGTTACCTCACCCTTCGCTCCGATCAGCGTCAATGCGCCTACCGTACACTCGGGGTGCTCACCGGCATCGAGGTCATCGGCGATCTTGCGCAGGGTCTTGGCGGCGTCGCGCCAGTCTTCCCGCTTAAACTCCAGAACCTTGACGGTCATTCGGTCACCATCTGATGTGTTTGTGCATGGGCGTGACCGTGGAGCAGGCTGACGATCAGGCCTTGAGGAAGCCCGGCTGCCTTGGCGGCGTCCACGACACCAGCAATAGCCTTGTCGAGAGCGCTTACCGCAGCGTTGATGTCCTGCCCCATGGGAAGCACATGCCGTAGGCGGGTGACGTTGCTCATCTGCAAAACCTCGCGCCACGATTTGGCGTATTCGAAAACGTGGCGCGGATTACTTACTCCGGCGCTCGATACCGCCCGGCGCCTTGTCACAGTGCAGGCAGTGCTCGCAGCTCAGTGTCCGACACAGCCAGACCTTCACTCGCTGCCAGTACGTGACCATGAAGATGTGGCGGGCACCGGCAAGGGCAAGGGATACATGCAGCGTCAGGCCGGCAGTGGTCGGGCCGAAGAAGATGTTCTGGCTGCGCACCATCACAACAAAACCGGTGATAGCAATAGTCGAGTAGATCAGCTTCCCGAGGATACCGTCCCTCACCTTCCCGCTCAGAACGCACCAGGTCGCCCAGGCGGCGATGAGGCCGCAGGCGATGGAGTTGATAAGTTCGAAATTCATGGTGGATTGCCTCCCCCGAACCGCTGGCGGATAAGCGCCCAAAGGTCAGCGGATTTGATGGCTCGATTGATGGCCGCCAGGAGCGAGCCGCCGAAGGCACCCAGCAGGAAGCCGATGCCGGCGACGATCTTCGGTTCGGTCACGCCCAGGTAGGTGCTGACCATGCTCGTCAGGTAGATCGAGCAGGCCATGCCCGTGATCAAGAAGACCATCCAGGCGCGCCAGTCGGACAAGTCGTCCTTGTGCCACCAGCTTGCAACAACAGCCCCAATCAGGCCCGCAATCAGCAATTCGAACCTGTCGATCTTGTCGAGCAGGCGCTGTAGGTACTCCATGCGCTCGACTCCGTGGGGCATGTTTGGAATAGGTCAGCCCCAGCAGCACTCCCAGCTCGGAGCAATGGGTGTGGTGGGGCCGAAAACGAAAAGGCCCCGCTCAATGTCGAGGCCCTGGAATAGGTGTGCGGGTTTTCCCACCATCCCGGTGTCGGCGCACAGGCGTTACCGAGGACTGTAGGTGTAAAGTGGCGATACAGAGCGCTATTCAATGCAACCGTCGCCATTTGCTCTGCATCACAGGACTCTCGCACGATGGATCTCGCCGACCTCCAAACCAAAGATTTGCTAAGGCTTCAGTCTGAAGTAATAGCTGAGCTCAGAACTCGTGGAGTCCTGAGAACAATGAACAATCCCGTCGGCGACTATGCTGAATGGTTGGTTGCTTCGGCCCTTGGATTGATACTCGCCAAGAACTCAGCTGCCGGCTATGACGCAGTGTCTGTAGACGGCAAAAAATTTCAGATAAAGGCGCGGCGTGCCAATCCCACCAACAAATCCAGACAGCTAGGCGTAATACGCAATTTGGATAAGGGCGATTTCGACGAACTGATCGCAGTTATTTTCAGCGAGTCCTATGAGGTGGTAGAGGCAGTATCAATTCCGCACGCAGTTATATCCGACTACAGCGCGCACAGATCACATGTGAATGGTCACGTTTTGAACCTCCGTGGAAAACTTCTCACTGACGGTCGCGTTAGGGATATTCGCAACGAACTCAACCGAGAAATTTCCCAGCAGCCTCAAAAAGCTGGCGAGATATCGAAGTAGTAGTCCTTCCCCTCTTCGAAATGCTCGGCACGCTCAGCGGCCACGTTCACGGTGTATTCGCCGTATGGCGTGTACTTGCCGTAGATCGCGTCTTCCTCCGCCGGATTGGCCGACCACACCGCACCGAAGTGCAGACGGGTCAGTGATTCCGTCGAGCCCTGAACAGGACCTTTGGAGCGAAGAGTCATTTTGCAGCGAGTGATATGCGACATCGGTAGATCCTCTTTATCTAATGGCAGGAGGGGCTTTCCGGTCTTTCGCCTGCATTTGGGCAATAAAAAACCCGGCGCAGTGGCCGGGCTTCGAAGTGGTCGTGCGCTGGAGGTAAGTTGCGCAGTGTGGGAAAAGTACATCAAATTCCCCACCATGACAACACCTTTATGCCGCATCCTCTGAGTTTTCTGCGTGAATAACCTGCCAAACTGGCTGCTGTACCTGAATATCCACTTCCACAATGGCCTTTCGCAGGAAATTCCAGATGTCGAGCCAGTCGCGATCCCAGTGCTTGGGCTGGATAGCGATCCCGTACAGCTTCAACATGGCGTCAGACACTCGAGCCGGCCCCCACGCATCACCGCCGTTTGCCTCGGCCTTGTAGGACTGCAGGGCACAGGTGATCAGGCAATGCACCTTCGCCGCCTTGGCATCGGTGAGCGCACTGAAGTCGGTATCCGACCAGATCAGCTTTTCGGCGTTGAGCATGTGAACGACCGTCATGCACGGGTGGTAAAGGTAGTGCCCCAACTGCTGCACCTGGAACGGAAGCGACTCGATTGCCTTCTGCACCTTCCCCATGGTGAGAAGGTGAGCTGCTCGATGTGTGGAGCGCCCAATCGGGGCGCGCCGCGTTTCGGCAATGCTGATCTTCTGGCGCACCGCCATGATGCGCTCTTCCTTGTCCTCGCCTTGGGCAGCGAAGATGATCTCTCGGAGTGCTGCCTTTTCCTTCCTGACTACGGTTGCGGACTTGGCCCGATCAGCCGCCAAGGCACTGATTGAGGCGTTCGATTCGTGCTGCGCATCAGTCCACGCTTGACGTGCGTTGATCAGTTTCATGCTGCCTGCCCCTTCTTCAGTTCTATGGTCTTTGCCCGGTATTCCGCTTTAATGGCCTTGATCTCTTCCACGGTGTACTTGCATGGCGGGTGCAGGCCCTCCAGCCAAGCGACCTTCTCGGCACCGATACGCTGGACCAGGCGTATGCGGTACTCCACGGCATTGCCGGATAGGTTGCGGTTGCACTTCACGCATTGCCGGTGGATGTTGAGAGGTTCGAAGCGCAGTTCCGGACAGGCGCCGACGGATCGGTAGTGCCCAGCGTCCCACCGGCTGCCGGTCATGAGATCGTTGTCGTTCGGCAGGGAGTCGCAGCTGATGCACGGCAGGTGCGCGTCACGCAGGCGCACGTACTCGTTCACCGCGGCCTGTGCCTCGCGCAGGTGGTCCGCCCTGCTCTTCAGCTTCTCCTTGCGGACCTTGATTTCCTTGCGCTCGATATCGGCAAGCGCCTTGCGCGCCTTAGGTGCGTGCCTGGGCGCGTCGATCATTGCGCAGGCCGGACTGCACACCGCCTGGCCCATACGCGAAGGGACGAATGAGGCCCTGCACGTAGCGACGCGGCACTTCTTCGGCTTGGGCGGCTTCCGCTCGATCGCCATCAGTACCGCCCTCCCCAGTGGTCCTTCTGCGTCCACCGCACCTGGTGCTCGGCGCCGAAACAATGAACCCACTCGATCAACTCTGCGCACTGCTTCACGGTGAGCTTGCTGGTGCGCTCGTAGATGACGTCGAAGCCGTTTCCGTCTATCGCCGGGATCATCTGCGGCTGGTCGCCAGTCTCACGCAGCCACGCGGCCGTCAGCAGGCGCTTCCAGATCAGGACATCCCACTT
Source organism: Pseudomonas sp. MF08817 (assembly GCF_059862705.1). Classification (NCBI taxonomy): domain Bacteria; kingdom Pseudomonadati; phylum Pseudomonadota; class Gammaproteobacteria; order Pseudomonadales; family Pseudomonadaceae; genus Pseudomonas; species Pseudomonas sp. MF08817. Next base: position 4,330 of record NZ_JCBCUY010000048.1, on the reverse strand, counting down.
CTTCCCGGCGTGCTCGACCTGGGCGGCGATATCGGCAAGCGCCGCGTGCAGGGCCTTGTTCTGCTCCCCGCTGCGGTCAACTTCGGTGATGGCCAGCTTCTTGGGCTTGGTGATGTCCATGCCAGCGATATGTCCAAGCACCCGGGCGCGGTCTGATTCGTTGCGGATCTGGAGGCTGGTCATTGCAGGCCACCCTCTAACCCTTCTGAATCAATGCTTTCAGACGATTTATGGCCTGCTTGGTGGCCGCCCTCTGACTGCTCTCCCTTGCCCATGGCGGCGCGACCGGCGATGTATTGCGGCAGGTTTCGGCAGCCTTCGTCTTCGTCGTAGAGCGCGAGAAGATCGCTAAGCGCCTTGCGCAGCACAGCTAGGGAATTAGGGGCATCGAGGTCAGGCTCCGCACCTTGATTGGCAGAATCACAATTCGCGCAAACCCCGTTGTTGGCATCCATAAACCCTGCGCCGTGGCTGTTTACTGGATACCCGTCACCGCAGGCACACCAGATGATTTCTTTGCTCGGGCCCAACTTGCGCAGCCCCTCCACCTCCGCCTTCAGCTCAGCATTCACCCGCTCGCAGGCTTCGTAGCCGGTGCGTAGGCCGGCGACTTCGGCGCGGAGCCGAGCTATTTCTTCCTTGTCTACCTGAATTCCGGCGGCGAGAAGCTCGTCAATACTTTTTTGATCGGTTTGCCCAGCGAAACTTCGGACGGTTTGAATCCCCACCGCCATATTCAAGCGCTGGACTTCGGCGCGGAGCTGGTCGCGGTCGGCAGTGATTTTGTCCAAAAGTCCGCCCGTTGAATTGGTGAACGTCTCCAGGCCGCCATTAACCTTGCGAACCAATTGGTCGGCAGTTAGCGTTACGGCGTTGTAACCGCCAGCGCTCAGGCTGCAAGCGATTGAACGCATGCCCTCTTCGAACACTTCGTTCTCAGCCTTAAGCCGCGCTATTTCTTCGAGCGCAGCGTCGAAGCCATCTGCCGAATACACTGCCTCGCTCTCAAGCCGATCGTTATCGGCGATCAGGGCCAGGAGTACGGATGGTTTAGCTACCGTGTAGGCCTGCCCAAGCGAGAGATGACTCTCGGACAGGCGCTTCAGTTCGGTGTAGTCGGTCATTGCGCCGCCCTCTTCTCTTCCAGTTCCTGGGCCTGCCGGATCAGCAGCGCCCGGCGATTCGCCAATTCATTGGCCGCTTCAATCCGCATTTCGATCTTTCGCTCAGCGCTGGCTTTGCGCATTTCCAGCATTGAACTCTTCACAAGCTCGAGCTTCTGGCGGAGGGCCGGGGCCGGCTGGGTTACCGCACCCGTCAGCAGGCCGGCAATGGCGCGGCCGTCTTCGGTGACAGGCCCGACACTCAGGTCGGCCAGGTACTTCTGGGCGTGCTCGCGAGGAATACGCTTCAGCTCCATGGCCTTGGTGACGGCCTGGATGCGGCGGTCGGCGTCGAAGCCGACAGAGACGTGCCAGTTCACCGGCTTGGCGTCCTCGCGGGCCTGGACGACGAACCGCTCGTAAGCGCCGATGAACGCCATGCGGGCGCCGATCTTGTCGCCGGCGTCGAGGACGGGCTTTGCGGCAGCCAGGGCCAACTGGATCTCGTCGGTCAGCACCACCGTTTCAAACTCGTCGTTGGTGGTCATGGCAATGGCCCAGGCCTCGTCCTTACCCGGACGGCCATCGGAGGTCTGCACACGCTGGAGAATGTCGGCCATAGCCAATTTCCCCCTCACCTCGAAGCGGCACGCCTTCAGCGCGGCTTTGACGACAGGCACCGGGTAGGCGCAAAGGTCTTCGGCCATCATTGCGGCGGTGCCAGGGTTCATTTCCTGGCCCATGGCTTCGGCAGTCGCGCAGATGGCGGCGGCCAGCCCGGCGACCTGCTGGTCGTTCATTTCAGAGGTATTCATTGCGGTCACCTGCTTGGCGTTTGGCCAGAACCATCTGGGCGGCCCGCTCCGCTGCGGAGTGGTTCGCCTCGGTCCGTTCCATCTGGCGGGCCGTCGTGCCGTTGACGCTCTGCCCGGTAACCCACTGGGTGTGATAACTCTCGGCGTTGGCCAGCAGCTCGTTGAGGCTGTGACACTTGCGCAGAACCGCGGCATCGCTGGTTTTCAGGAAGTGAGCGGCGACGTGGTGGGCGACGTCGGCGCCCAGGCGGTCAACCAGTTGGCCAAGTTGACCACCGACCTTGGCGTTCCACACTGGCCAGGCGCTGTAGCGCTTGCGGTAGGCCATGGCGTAGTTCGCCCAGACCTTGAAGGTTTTGCAGGACTGGTCTTTGGGGCCAGGCATGTCGGAGGGGATCTCAACCCGTGGAGTGTCGGTGCGATCGACAACCAGCACCAAGCCGCGGGACTGAGCCGGCTTGCCGGTGGCGTCCTGCAAGTCTTGACTGGTGTCCTGATTGGTACCCTGATAATTGGTATCCTGATTTGTCGGAGATTTTTCCGACCCTAGCTCGGATTTTTTTCCGACCTTGCTCGGAGATTTATCCGAGGTAGATCGGATATTTTTCCGACCTTTGTTTTTTGGTGTGGTCGGATATTTTTCCGACCCGTCGAGCTTCTGGTTCCACTCGACGGCCTTCTCTGTGAGGCGGAAAAGCGTGATGTTCGAAGTGCTGGAAAGCTCAATCAAACCTGCCTCTTCCAGGGCCTTCAGCATGCGATAAGCGGTGTCCGGCTTGTCGGTGAGCAGCGGCAGCTCCTCGATGATCTTGGCCTTGCTCAGCGCGAAGAAGATCCCGTCGTCAGTCTTGATTGGCTTGGTCCAGCTCGGGCAGCCGTAGACGAAGGCGAACAGCAGGGCCTGCTGAGAGTTCAGCCCCCACTCCAGCGCCTTCACCTGGTTAATCGTGACGGTGTATTGCATGTCAAGCCTTCCCGACCAAAGCGGCCAATTCAAGGAAGCGATCCACGTACCAGTGAGGCTGCGTCTCGCGGGGGCATTGAGGGCTGGTGAGGTTCTTGCCGTACTGGAGGCCCTTTTCAGTCACAGACCAGAAATCAACAGACAGGCCCTTGGAGTTCTTGCGCTGCATAACCTTGAGGAAGCCATAGGCAGCCAGGGCGCGATTGAAGCCAGGCGCCGTGCTGCTGATATTGTTTTCCTTGATGAGAGCAGTGACGGCCTTGGTAGGCATGGAAGAGCCGCCAGCAGCATCAGAAGCGGCGTCCACGGCGTAGCCCGGGAGGAACTTGGCGTCCAGACCGTTGTTGGCGGCGATCTGGGCAAGCATCATCATTTTGCTGGAGGGCGCAGGCTTGAGCAGGCGATCGAAGCACTCAAGGATTGCCAGCTCGCCGACGATCTTGGAGTTGTTCGGGCCTTGGGCAGAAAAGGTGCCGGTCTTGCGGATGCTCGGCAGCACCTGCCCGACCACCCACTCCTCGAACTGCTCAGCAGCCGGGAGCTTAGACTTCATCACCAGACGGTAGAGGTCGCGCTCAGGGATGATTTGCACTGCGCGGACCTGACCTCCCATTTCGGTATGGCAGGTACTGACCGCTTTGCAGTGAGCATTGATCGCCTTCGACGTGTTGGAGTAGCCGAGGGCTTCGGCGATGTCCTTGGCGATGAGCCAGGGCTCACCGTGGCCGTCGTCAATTACGCGGACAGGGAAGCCGTGGAAGTCGAAAGGAGTCACGGGCTTAATCCGCGCCACGTTTTCAGATTGCGAAAAACGTGGCGCGAAAGGTGGCGAATTGACAGTTTGGGTAGACATGGGCATTATTCGCTCCAGAACTTAGTTGTAAGTGCTGCACAAAGAGCCAGGCCGCGAACCTGGCTTTTTTGTGCCTGCGATTTCGTGTTGCGGGTAAATTGGGTGTCCGGCGCATCCGTGGTAGCTTTCTGCTTCCACACAAGAAGGCCTAGGAGGCCGGACAGATGAAATTGGATAGAGCGCTTCAGAAGCGGATTCTTGAGGCGGCAGCTGAGGCGTACCCATTCCCTGCCCCGCATGGCCTGTACTTCGATCTTGGCGCGGCGGAGACAAAGGAGAGAGTCGACGCGAACCTCTGCTACCTGGCAGAGCACGGGCTCATCAAAAAATGTATTGAGCTCACGGGCGACGGGTTCGCCCTTCCCACCAACAATGGCATTCAGTGCACGAAGTCGGGCATGGACTTCCTCGCCGATGACGGAGGACTTAGCGCAGCCCTTGGTGTGGTGACGATCAAGATTCATGAGGTGTAGTGGTCAACTAATCCCGGACACGACGTTAAGTTTTTCCTCAGCCCGCGCTGGAGCCAACCCATCGTTGAATTGATGAGGCCGAATCCAGTTGTAGCGATGCATCAAAAAATGGCTGATATCGC
>NZ_JCBCUY010000047.1:0-32798 GCF_059862705.1 Pseudomonas sp. MF08817 | reverse complement strand
TGAGTCAGCTGCCGGTAATGCGTAGTCATCTGCGCTTGAATCCTTCGGTGTGAGAGCCTGGATTCTACCGGTGGCTGACTCTCTGCCTATCGTTTCAAACGTTGCACTTATTCTATGAATTCAGGGGCAAATAACTATCTACCCCGCTGAACTCCCCGCAACTAAGGGGCCAAACTGCAAATGCTATCAATATAGTATTAGTGCCATCTTTTTAAATATCCGCCCAATTGCGCAGAATCGAGATGAGTGGCCTGGAACTATGTGTTCCGAAGCGGCTCCTACAACCGGTAACGATTCTCACAAGATTTGTAAGAGATGACCTACACAACAACTTCCGCGCTGTCACTAAGTTGTCATTAAAACGTTGACTGGCCGGTCGAGTATTCAAACAACGGATCGAGAACTGGAGATAAGCATCATCACTATCCCCTACCAGGCCCCGGCTTAGCTCATCCCAACAGCCCGGCGCAGGCTCACCGGCAAGGTCCCCATCCCTTGCCCCAACGCCTGCCACCGCGGCTCGCGCACTGCCCCTGAAGGCAGTGCGCGACATTTCAGGGCAAGCCCTTATAACAAGGCCAAGTTGCGCACAACTTGAGTGCAGTTAATTAGCCACTCGAACTTTGTATGCCCGCACAGTGCATCGCGGCGCCTGTTCGCCCGTTATTCGAGTGCACCGACAACAGCAAAATCATTAACTCCGGCCATCTAATTGGCGTGATTAATACAGAGGTAAATACGATGCGCATCAGCATATTCGGTTTGGGTTACGTCGGCGCAGTCTGTGCCGGTTGCTTGTCCGCACGGGGCCATGAAGTCATTGGCGTGGATATCTCCCAAGACAAGATCGACCTCATCAACGCCGGCAAATCCCCCATCGTCGAACCGGGCCTGGGCGAATTGCTTGCCCTGGGCATTCACACCGGCCGCCTGCGGGGCACCACCGACTTCGCCGAGGCCATCCGCGGCAGCGACCTGTCGATGATCTGCGTCGGCACACCGAGCAAAAAGAACGGCGACCTGGAGCTCAACTACATCGAAGCCGTGTGCCGCGAGATCGGTTTTGTCCTGCGTGACAAGAGCACCCGCCACACCATCGTGGTGCGCAGCACCGTGTTGCCCGGCACCGTGAAAAACGTGGTGATCCCGATCCTCGAAGACTGCTCCGGGAAGAAGGCCGGGGTGGATTTCGGCGTGGCGGTCAACCCCGAGTTCCTGCGTGAAAGCACGGCGATCATGGACTACGACATGCCGCCTATGACCGTCATCGGCGAGTTCGACAGCGCCAGCGGCGACGTGCTGCAAGCCCTGTACGAAGAGCTCAAGGCACCGATCATCCGCAAGGGCATCGAAGTGGCCGAAATGATTAAGTACACCTGCAACGTCTGGCACGCCACCAAGGTCACCTTCGCCAACGAGATCGGCAACATCGCTAAGGCCGTGGGCGTGGACGGCCGTGAAGTGATGGAAGTGGTGTGCCAGGACAAGACCCTCAACCTCTCCCAGTACTACATGCGCCCCGGCTTCGCCTTCGGCGGCTCGTGCCTGCCCAAGGACGTGCGCGCCCTCACCTACCGCGCCAGCTCCCTGGACGTCGAAGCGCCACTGCTCAACTCGCTGATGCGCAGCAACGAATCCCAGGTGCAAAACGCCTTCGACATCATCAGCGGCCACGACAAACGCCGCGTCGCCCTGCTGGGCCTGAGCTTCAAGGCCGGCACCGACGACCTGCGCGAAAGCCCCCTGGTGGAACTGGCCGAAATGCTCATCGGCAAGGGCTTTGACCTGAGCATCTACGACAGCAACGTCGAATACGCGCGCATGCACGGCTCGAACAAGGACTACATCGAATCCAAGATCCCCCACGTCTCATCCCTGCTCAACGCCGACTTCGACTCGGTGATCGACAACAGCGACGTCATCATCCTGGGCAACCGCGACGAGAAATTCCGCGCCCTGGCCCAGACCGCCCCGCAGGGCAAACAAGTGATCGACCTGGTCGGCTTCATGAACCAGGCCACCAGCGTCAGCGGCCGCACTGAAGGAATTTGCTGGTAAGAGCAGCGGCAAGCGGCCAGTGAAGCGCTGTTCACTGGCCGCTTGCAACTGGCCGCTCCTTCTCTCTTTTGCGGAAAAGCCTATGTCCAAGCTAAATCAATTTTTCCTGCAAGCCGCTGGCTGGCTGTTGTACCTGAGCCTGTTGATGGGGCTGGCCGCGCTGTTGCCGCCGTCGATTTTCGACGCGCAGTCGCGCGACTTCATTTTCCTGATTGGCGCGGTGGGGATCTGGCGCTACTCCATGGGCGCCACCCACTTCATTCGCGGCATGCTGTTTCTCTACGTGGTCTACCCGCACCTGCGGCGCAAGGTGCGCAAACTCGGCGCCTCGGCAGACCCCTCCCATGTGTTCCTGATGGTCACCAGTTTTCGCATCGACGCCCTGACCACCGCCCAGGTCTACAGCTCGGTGATCCGCGAAGCCATCGACTGCGGCTTCCCCACCACCGTGGTCTGTTCCCTGGTGGAAATGTCCGATGAGCTGCTGGTCAAAAGCCTGTGGGCCCGGATGAACCCGCCCGAGCGCGTGCAACTGGATTTCGTGCGCATCGCCGGCACCGGCAAGCGCGATGGCCTGGCCTTTGGCTTTCGCGCCATCTCCCGGCACCTGCCGGACGACCGCGCCGTGGTCGCCGTGATCGATGGCGACACCGTGCTGGCCGAAGGCGTGGTGCGCAAGACCGTGCCCTGGTTCCAGTTGTTCGGCAATGTCGGCGGCCTGACCACCAACGAATTCTGCGAAGTGCGCGGCGGCTACGTGATGAGCCAATGGCACAAACTGCGTTTCGCCCAGCGCCACATCAACATGTGCTCCATGGCCCTGTCCAAGCGTGTGCTGACCATGACCGGGCGCATGTCGGTGTTCCGTGCCCGGGTGGTGACCGACCCGGCGTTCATCGCCGATGTGGAAAGCGACTCCCTGCAACACTGGCGCCTGGGCCGCTTCAAGTTTCTCACCGGTGACGACAAGTCCAGTTGGTTCAGCCTGATGCGCCTGGGCTACGACACCTTCTACGTGCCTGACGCGGCCATCCACACCGTGGAACACCCGCCCGAAAAAAGCTTCATCAAGGCCAGCCGCAAACTGATGTTCCGCTGGTACGGCAACAACCTGCGCCAGAACGCCCGCGCCCTGGGCCTGGGGGTCAAGCGCCTGGGCCTGTTCACCAGCGTGGTGCTGTTCGACCAGCGCGTGTCGATGTGGACCAGCCTCCTGGGCCTGACGGTAGCAATCATCGCCAGCTTCAAGTACGGCACCGCGTTCATCCTCGTCTACCTGCTGTGGATCGGCATCACCCGCCTGCTCCTGACCCTGCTGCTGGCCTGTTCCGGGCACCGCATCGGCCCGGCCTACCCGCTGATCCTCTATTACAACCAGATCGTCGGCGCGCTGGTGAAGATCTACGTGTTCTTCCGCCTCGACCAACAATCCTGGACCCGCCAGGACACCAAACTGACCCGCGACCTGCAAAGCGCCCAGCGCTGGTTCAACACCTGGTCGTCGCGAACCATGACCTTCTCCGCAGGCAGCATCTTCGTCGCCGTGCTGCTGATGATGGTTTGACCCGACCCGCCCGAATCAACAAGGACCTGCACCATGAACAGCTCACTCAACACCCGCGGCGCCAACGTCAACGTCGTCCACGAATCCGAAGCCCAGCGCCAGCACGCCCGGGTCAAGATCCCGGCGAAACTGCGCTTTATCGACGCCAGCGGCACCCCCCTGATGGCCCGCGTCGAAGACCTCAGCGCCGGCGGCCTGTGTTTCAACGCCGGCACCGGTAAACCCCTGGCCCTGGGCCAGGTACACAAGGGCCGCTTGCAGTTTGTCATCGACAACCTGGGCCTGGGCATGGACGTCGAACTGCTGATCCGCTCCTACGACCGCCAAAGCGGGCGCACCGGGTGCGAGTTCCAGAACCTCGAACCGCAAGACATCGCCACCCTGCGCCACCTCATCACCTCGCACCTGGCCGGCGACATCGTGACCCTGGGCGACGTGCTCGCCACCCTGCAACGGGACAACTTCACCAAGGCGCGCAAGGTCAAGGACAGCGGCAGCGGCATGAGCGTCTTCGGCCGTTTGCGCGCCGTGGTTTTCAGCGCCGGGATCTTCATCGTCGGCTTGGTGGCGTTCGGTTTTATTTTCAAATCGGTGTACGGCCTGTACTTCGTCAGCCACGCCCAGGCCGGCCTGGTGAGCGTGCCGGGGATGAACGTGACCATGCCCCGCGATGGCACCGTGCAAAGCCTGGTCAAGGCCGACGGCATGGCCGCCAAGGGCGCGCCGCTGGCCACGTTCAGCACCAGCATGCTCGACGTACTCAAGGGCCACCTGGACGAAGACCAATTGCAACCGGCCAAGGTCGAGGAACTGTTCGGCAAGCAAATGACCGGCACCCTCACCTCGCCCTGCGACTGCGTCGTCACCCAGCAACGGGTCGCCGACGGCCAGTACGCCAGCAAGGGCGACGTGATCTTCCAACTGGTGCCGCGCCATAGCCAGGCCAACGTGGAAGCACGCTTCACCTACCGCCAGTTCGCCGACGTGCGCCCCGGCACCCAGGTCAACTTCCAGGTCGCCGGCGAAGATGACGTGCGTCGCGGCACCATCGTCAGCAGCACCAGCCTCAACAGCGCCGACCTGGCCTCCGACATCCGCGTCCAGATCAAACCCGACGCCCCCCTCGACAGCGCCCTGGCCGGCCAACCGGTGGACGTGCGCAGCGACCGCGGCCCGTCGATGAACTGGCTGATCGACAAAGCCATGGCCGCCGGGCTCTGAGGGAGGACATGGCCATGACCACTTCACCCTCATCCCTGTGGACACAAACCTCTGTGGGAGCGGGCCTGCCCGCGATACAGGCCACGCGGTTTGCCTGGCAAACCCTGGCGAAGCTTTCGCAGCGCGGCACCGCCCCGACCGGTCCGGCCCCCACACAGGCTCGCCCCCGCAGCAGCGGCCTCGCCCTCTGCGCCCTGGCCCTGGCCCTGGCCGGTTGCGCCGGCCTGCCCGACCAGCGCCTGGCCAACGAAGCCCTCAAGCGCGGCGACACCGCGCTGGCGGCGCAGAACTACCGGCAACTGGCCGACCTGGGCTACAGCGAAGCCCAAGTCGGCTTGGCCGATATCCAGGTCGACAGCCGTGACCCGGCCCAACTCCAGCAGGCCGAAGCCACCTACCGCGCCGCCGCCCCGGTTTCGCCCCGCGCCCAGGCCCGCCTCGGGCGCCTGCTGGCCGCCAAACCCGGCGCCAGCGCCGCCGAACACCGCGAAGCGCAAACCCTGCTGAAAAAAGCCGCCGCCGCCGGCGAAGGCAACACGCGCCTGGCCCTGGCCATGCTCTACCTGCAACACCCTACAAGCTTCCCCGACGTCGATGCCCAGCAGCAAATCAGCCAATGGCGCGACGCCGGCTACCCCGAAGCGGGCCTGGCCCAGGTGCTGCTCTACCGCACCCAGGGCAGCTACGACCAGCACCTGGACGAAGTCCAAGCCATCTGCACCGCGGCGCTGGCCAGCACCGACATCTGCTACGTCGAACTGGCCACCGTCTACCAGAAAAAGGCCCAGCCCGAGCAACAGGCCGAGCTGATTAAACAGCTGCAAGCGGCCCATGCCCGCGGCACCGTCACTGCGCAACGGGTGGACAGCGTGGCCCGGGTGCTGGGCGACGCCAGCCTCGGCCAACCCGACGGCAAAACCGCCCAAGGCCTGCTCGAAGGCATCGCCCCCGGCTACCCGGCCGCGTGGGTCAGCCTCGCCCAATTGCTCTACGACTTCCCCGAACTGGGCGACACCGACACCCTGCTCCAGTACCTGGACAACGGCCGCGCCGCCGACCAGCCCCGCGCCGAACTGCTGCTGGGCAAGCTCTACTACGAAGGCAAAGTGCTGCCCGCCGACGCCCAGGTGGCCGAAGCGCACCTGCAAAAAGCCGTGGGCCGCGAGGTAGCCGCCGACTATTACCTGGGCCAGATCTACCGCCGTGGGTACCTGGGCCAGGTCTACCCGCAAAAGGCCCTCGACCATCTATTGACCGCCGCGCGCAACGGCCAGAACAGCGCCGATTTCGCCCTCGCCCAGCTCTTTTCCCAGGGCAAAGGCACCCGGCCCGACCCGGTCAACGCCTACGTCTTCAGCCAACTGGCCAAAACCCAGGACAGCCCCCAGGCCCATGAGCTGGCCCAGCAACTCGACGCCCAATTACCGCCCGCCCAACGGGCCCAGGCCCAACGCCTGCTGCAACAGGAACAGGCCGCCCGCGCCGCCATCAGCCCGGCCGCCCTGCCCCTGCACGCCCTGCAAGCAGAAGCCGGCGAGGAACCCCTATGAAGCTCAACCCATTCGTCAAGGCCGGCCTCGGCCTGTCCTTCGCCCTGCTGTGGTCGTGCCCGACCCTGGCGGCACTGACCGCAGACAAGAACTTCGGCCTGGAAGTGAAAATCACCGGCCAATCCGAAGACGACCGCGACCTGGGCACCGCCCGTGGCGGCGACGTCAACGGCATCGGCCTGGACCTGCGCCCCTGGCTGTACGGCGAGCGCGGTCACTGGAGCGCCTACGCCATGGGCCAGGCTGTGGCCGCCAGCGACATCATCGAAACCGACACCCTGCAACAAGCCAGCGCCGACGCCAGCCAACCCACCGACAACGGCGACCGGCGCAGCAAAAAAAACTACCTGGCCCTGCGCGAGTTCTGGGTCGGCTACAGCGGTTTCACGCCCTACCCCGGCGAGCAGCTCAAGTTCGGCCGCCAACGCCTGCGCAACGATGACGGCCAGTGGCGCGACACCAACATCGAAGCGCTGAACTGGACCTTCGACACCACCCTGCTGCGCGCCAACCTCGGCGCCGCCGAGCGCTTCAGCGAATACCGCACCGACCTCAAGGCACTCTCGCCCCAAGACGAAGATCGCCTGCACCTCTACGCTGACGTTGCCTACCAATGGACCCCCGGCCACTGGCTAGGCCTGCGCGGCCACCACAGCCAGGACGACGGCCAACTCGACTACCCAGTGCCGGGCCAAGCGGCCGATTCCCTGGACAAAAAACAGAACGGCGACCTCACCTGGTTGGGCCTTGAGGCCAACAGCGACGCCTACAACTGGCGCAACAGCAACACCGTCAATTACTGGGGCAGCGTTACCGGCATGCAGGGCGAGCGCGACCGCGTCAACCCCTTGAGCGCCGACGGCAGCCCCCCGGCCAACGCCAAGCGCCACGCCAACCTCGACGGCTGGGCCACCGACCTGGGCCTGCGCCTGCGCCTGGACGAACACTGGCAAGTGGGCGCCGCCTATGCCCGCGCCAGTGCCGACTACGAGCAGAACGGCCTGCAAAGCAACCGTTCCAACTTCACCGGCACCCGCTCGCGGGTGCACCGCTTCGGCGAAGCCTTCCGTGGCGAAACCGGCAACCTGCAAACCGCCACCCTGTTCGGCTCCTGGCAACTGCGCGACGACTACGACGCCAGCCTGGTCTACCACAAGTTCTGGCGCGTGGACGGTAAGCAACCGGTGGCCGGCAGCGGCATCAACGCAGTGGACAGCGACGCCGGGATTGCCGGCTCCGCCCTGCCCCAGGCCGATGGCAACAAAGACCTGGGCCAGGAAGTGGACCTGGTGGTCACCAAATACTTCAAGCAAGGCCTGCTGCCCGCCGCCCTGAGCCAGTCCATCGACGAACCAGCGGCCCTGGTGCGCTTTCGCGGTGGCGTGTTCAAGCCCGGCGATGCCTACGGCAAGGACGTCGACTCGTACATGCACCGCGCCTTTGTCGACGTGATCTGGCGCTTCTAATGGGAGCCTGTGCGATGAACCCCCACGCCTTCAAAGCCCCGTTGCTGGTCGCCCTGCTGCTGTGCGGCGCCACCGCCCAGGCCAGCGTCGAAGCCAAGGCGCCGACCCTGGCCAAAGAGCTGCAACAGGCCAAGACCTACACCGTCAGCAGCGCCCCGACCGCGCCGCTGGACCTGCCCAAACCCGCGCTGCCGGACCTCTCCGGCTACACCGCCGACGCGGTGGCGGCCAAGGTCGACCGGCGCCAACGCGGCAAGGCCAGCGTGCGCCGGATGATGCAAGAGAACGCCCTCAAGGACTTCATCGGCGGCGACAACAAAATGGCCGAATGGGTGGTGCGCCAACACGGCATCCCCCAGGCGATTTTCATCGACGACGGCTACCTCAACCTCAAGGACCTGGCCAAAGCCGTACCCAGCCAATACCTGCGCGAAACCGCCCCCGGCGTGTACCTGGCGCGCCTGCCCATCGTGGTCGGCGAAAAAGGCATCCTGGAAATCGACGGGCAAACCCAAGAGCTGCGCCTGTCCCAGGAGGCCGGTTCGTTCCTGGTCAACGACGGCCAATTGTTCGTGCGCGACAGCAAAATCACCGGGTGGCGCGAGCAGGCCAACGGCCCGGCGACTTTCCGCTCGGCCAAGGAGTTCCGCCCGTTCCTGCTGGCCTGGGGCGGCACCCAGACCTACATCGTCAACAGCCAGATGGCCAGTTTCGGCTATGCCAACAGCAAGTCCTACGGGGTGAGCATTTCCCAGTACACGCCCAACATGGCCAAGGTGCTCAAGCGCAAGGAGCCCACGGGCTGGATCATCGATTCCGAGTTCTCCGACATGTGGTACGGCTTCTACTGCTACGAAACCCAAGGCTTCGTCATCAAGGGCAGCACCTACCGCGACAACATCGTCTACGGCATCGACCCCCACGACCGTTCCCATGGCCTGGTGATCGCCGACAACACCGTGCATGGCACAAAAAAGAAGCACGGCATCATCATTTCCCGTGAGGTCAACGACAGCTTCATCTTCAACAACCGCAGCTACGACAACCAACTCTCGGGCCTGGTGATCGACCGCAACAGCGTCAACAACCTGATCGCCGACAACCACATCTACCGCAACCACACCGACGGCATCACCCTCTACGAGAGCGGCAACAACCTGCTGTGGGGCAACAAGGTCATCAGCAACCGCCGCCACGGCATCCGCGTGCGCAACAGCGTCAACATCCGCCTCTACGAAAACCTCGCCATGGCCAACGGCCTGACCGGCGTATACGGCCACATCAAGGATTTGAGCGACACCGACCGCAACATCGAACTCGACCCCTTCGACGCCCAGGTTTCGCTGATCCTGGTGGGCGGCGAGCTGGCCGGCAACGGCAGCGGCCCGCTGTCCATCGACTCGCCGCTGAGCATCGAGCTGTACCGCGTCTCGATGCTGGCGCCGACCAAATCCAGTGGCATCAGCTTCAACGGCATCCTGGGCGAGCGCCAGGACGAAATCCTCGACCTGCTGGTGCGCCAACGCAAAGCCGTGCTGATCGACCCCGTTGAACGCCAGACCCCTTTGCAGCCATGAGGACGCCCGCCATGAAGCCCCACATCAAAACCCTGCTGGGCCTTTCGGGCCTGACCCTGGGCCTGCTCGCCGCCGGCACTGCCCGCGCCGACCAGCCCGCGGCCCCGGTCTTCAGCGCCGAGCCGTGCTGCAACCTGTGCCCAGCCGCCCACGACGCGAAAAACTACACCACCCGCTACCAGCAGAACTTCACCACCCTGGTGCAAGCCCAGGGCGACTGGCTGTTCCGCACCCAGGAAGACCTGCGCACCGAGTTCGACACCAGCGCCGCCGGCTACAAGCGCCTCCAGCAATTGCACGACGCGTTCAAGAGCAAAGGCGTGGAACTGGTGCTGGTCTACCAACCCACCCGGGGCCTGGTGAACCGCAGCAAGCTCAACCCCGCCGAGCAGGCACGCTTTGATTTCGATAAAGCGCTGCGCAATTACCAAGGCATGCTCGGGCGCTTCGCCGCCATGGGCTACGTGGTGCCCGACCTCTCGCCCCTGGCCGACGAACGCCTGCCCGAGACCCTGCCGGCCCACGACTTCTACTTTCGTGGCGACCAGCACTGGACCCCCTACGGCGCCCAGCGCACGGCGAAAATCGTCGCCGCCAAGGTCAAGCAACTGCCGCAATTCGCCGACATTCCCCAGCGCGCATTCGAAACCAAAAAAACCGGGCGCATGGGCAAGACCGGCACCCTGCACAACATGGCCGGGCAACTGTGCGGCACCAGTTACGCCATCCAGTACATGGACCAATTCACCACCGAGCCCAAGGGCGAGGCCGGCGACGGCGACCTGTTCGGCGACAGCGCCCAGGCACAGATCACCCTGGTGGGCACCAGCCACAGCGGCAAGAACTACAACTTCGCCGGTTTCCTGCAAGAGGCCATCGGCGCCGACATCCTCAACGTCGCGTTCCCCGGCGGGGGCCTGGAAGGCTCGATGATCCAGTACCTGGGCAGCGAAGAATTCCAGAACAACCCGCCGAAAATCCTGATCTGGGAATTCTCGCCCCTGTACCGCCTCGACCAGGAAACCACCTACCGGCAAATGATGGCCCTGCTGGACAACGGCTGCGAAGGCAAACCGGCGCAAATGAGCGCCAACAAAACCCTTAAGCCGGGCAAGAACGAACTGCTGGTCAACAGCCGCAACCTGGACCTGCGCAACGGCAACCACCAGGTCGATATCCGCTTCGCCGACCCCTCGGTGAAAACCCTGCAAGCCACCCTCTGGTACATGAACGGCCGCCACGAGGACATCAAGCTCGACAAACCCGACACCGCCGACACCGACGGGCGCTTCGCCTTCGAGCTACGCACCGACGAAGACTGGGCCGCCCAGACCCTGCTCGCCGTCGAGGTGCAAGGCCCCGAGGCCGGTGCCCAGGGGCAGAAAATCCAGGCCCGGGTTTGCCAACGCAACACCTTCCCCAGCGCCGGGCAACGCACCGCCCAACTGGCGCCATGAGGTTACTTATGCACAGCCCATTTACCCGTTTGTTCACCCCGGCCCTGCTGGGCCTGGCTCTGTTCGCCGGCGCAGCGGATGCCGCGCTGCGCCCGCCCCTGGGCTACTTCGCCCCGGTGGAAACCTTCAAGACCGGCGACTACACCTCCGACTGCGGCGCCATCCCCGCGCCCTACACCGGCGCCCTGCAATTTCGCAGCAAATACGAAGGCTCGGACAAGGCCCGCGCCACCCTCAATAGCCAGTCGGAGAAGGCCTTCCGCGACAGCACTGCGAACATCACCACCCTGGAGCGGGGCGTGAGCAAACAGGTGATGCAGTTCATGCGCGACGGCCGCCCCGAGCAGTTGCAATGCACCCTGGACTGGCTCACCGCGTGGGCCGGGGCCGATGCGCTGATGTCCAAGGACTTCAACCACACCGGCAAATCCATGCGCAAATGGGCCTTGGGCAGCATGGCCTCGGCCTATATCCGCCTGAAGTTTTCCGAGTCCAGGCCCTTGGCCCGCCACGAACCGCAAGCCCGGCAGATCGAGGCCTGGTTCGCGAACATGGCCGAGCAAGTGGTGCGCGACTGGGACAACCTGCCCCTGGAAAAAACCAACAACCATTCGTACTGGGCCGCGTGGTCGGTGATGGCCAGCGCCATCGCCACCGACCGCCGCGACCTGTTCGACTGGGCGGTCAAGCAATACAAAGTCGGCGCCAACCAGGTCGACGCCCAGGGCTATTTGCCCAACGAACTCAAGCGCCAGCAACGCGCCCTGGCCTACCACAACTACGCCTTGCCGCCCTTGGCGATGATCGCCAGTTTCGCCCAGGCCAACGGTGTGGACCTGCGCAACGAAAACCACGACGCCCTCAAACGCCTCGGCGAGCGGGTGTTGGCCGGGGTTCAAGACGCCGACGACTTCCAGGCCCGCAGCGGCAAAAAACAGGACCTGAGCGACCTCAAGGTCGAGGCCAAATTCGCCTGGCTCGAACCCTTCTGCAGCCTCTACACCTGCGCGCCGGACGTGCTGGCGCGCAAGCGGCAGATGCAGCCGTTCAAGACCTTCCGCCTCGGCGGCGACTTGACCCAGGTGTATGACCCACGCAAAGGCACTTGAACCCCTGTGGGAGCGAGCCCGCTCGCGATGACGGCGGCACAGCCTGAGATCGCGAGCAGGCTCGCTCCCACCGACCCAGGCTCGCGCCCAAAGGTGGCGGGCAAGGCATGAATTGATCGCCCCCCCAGTTTCCACCGGGGGGTTTGGGGGGGCCGTTGGCCCTTACTGTTGGCTACACACGGAGAGATCGGGATGGTGTTTTCATCCAATGTGTTCCTGTTTTTGTTCTTGCCGATTTTCCTCGGCTTGTACTACTTGAGCGGGCAACGCTACCGCAACCTGCTGCTGCTGATGGCCAGCTACGTGTTCTATGCCTGGTGGCGGGTGGACTTCCTGGCGCTGTTCATCGGCGTCACCCTGTGGAACTACTGGATCGGCCTCAAGGTGGGCGCCGCCGGGGTGCGCACCAAACCGGCGCAGCGCTGGCTGTTGCTGGGGGTGGTGGTGGACCTGGGCATCCTCGGCTACTTCAAGTACGCCAACTTCGGCGTCGAGAGCATCAACGCCATGATGACCTCGGTGGGCCTGGAGCCCTTTATCCTCACCCACGTGCTGCTGCCCATCGGCATCTCGTTCTACGTGTTCGAGTCCATCAGCTACATCATCGACGTGTACCGCGGCGACACTCCGGCCACGCGTAACCTCATCGATTTCGCGGCGTTCGTGGCGATCTTCCCGCACCTGATCGCAGGCCCCGTGCTGCGCTTTCGCGACCTGGCCGAGCAGTTCAACCACCGCACCCACACCCTGGATAAATTCTCCGAGGGCTGCACGCGGTTCATGCAGGGTTTCATCAAGAAGGTGTTCATCGCCGACACCCTGGCGGTGGTCGCCGACCACTGCTTCGCCCTGCAAAACCCCACCACGGGCGACGCCTGGCTCGGCGCCCTGGCCTACACCGCGCAGCTGTACTTCGACTTCAGCGGCTACAGCGACATGGCCATCGGCCTGGGCCTGATGATGGGTTTTCGCTTCATGGAAAACTTCAAGCAACCCTACATCAGCCAGTCCATCACCGAGTTCTGGCGGCGCTGGCACATCAGCCTGTCCACCTGGCTGCGCGACTACCTCTACATCACCCTGGGCGGCAACCGCAAAGGCACCCTCACCACCTACCGCAACCTGTTTTTGACCATGCTCCTGGGCGGTTTGTGGCACGGCGCCAACATCACCTACATCGTCTGGGGCGCGTGGCACGGCCTGTGGCTGGCGATTGAAAAGGCCATCGGCCTGAACACCACGGCGCGTAGTTTCAACCCCGTGCGCTGGGCCCTGACCTTCCTGCTGGTGGTGATGGGCTGGGTGATCTTCCGCGCCGAAAACCTGCACGTGGCCGGGCGCATGTACGGCGCCATGTTCAGCTTCGGTGACTGGCAACTCTCGGAACTCAACCGCGCCAGCCTCACCGGCCTGCAAGTGGCCACCCTGGTATTGGCCTACGCCACCCTGGCGTTCTTCGGCCTGCGTGACTTTTATCGCGACCGCCCAGGCCAACCCCAACCGGTGGGAGCGAGCCCTGCTCACGATGGGGCGGCCGCCACCTCGCTGGCAGCGCTGTCGCGAGCAGGCTCGCGCCCACAAGCGCAGGTCGCTCAGGGACACAGCATCACCCTCGACTGGCCCCGCTATGCCCTGCGTGCCCTGGTGCTGCTGCTGTTTATCGCCTCCATCCTGAAACTCTCGGCGCAAAGCTTTTCGCCGTTCCTTTACTTCCAGTTCTGAGGGCGCCTGCCATGACCCGCTCTTTACGCCTCCTCTACATCGCGCTGTTCCTGGCCCTGCTGCTCGTGCTGGGCGGCTGGTCGCTGCGCAGCTTTTTCGGCTTTGCCACCGGCCCCGACGCCAGCGTGCTCAACGGGCGCTGGAGCAAAGCGGTAGAGACCCACTACGACGACCAATTCCCCATCAAACGCCTGGGCACCAACCTGTGGGCCGCGCTGGATTTCAAACTGTTCAACGAAGGCCGCCCCGGCGTGGTGCTGGGCCGCAGCCAATGGCTGTACAGCGACGAAGAGTTCAACCCGGCCGTCAACGAAGAACTCAACCTGCAAGGCAACTACGCCCTGGTCGAAGGCGTGCGCCAGGCCCTCAAGGACAAAGGCGTGCAACTGGTGATGGCGGTGGTGCCGGCCAAGGCGCGCCTGTACCCCGAACACCTGGGCGAAGTGCAACCGGCGCGCATCCACGCCGACCTGTACCGCGACTTCCACGCACGCCTGGCCGCCCACCGGGTGCTGGCCCCCGACCTGCTCGGCCCCCTGCAACGGGCCAAACAGGCCGGCGAGCAGGTGTTCCTGCGCACCGACACCCACTGGACCCCGCAAGGCGCGCAGATCGCCGCCGAGCAACTGGCCCACACCATCCGCGCTAAAACGCCCCTGAGCGGCGAGCCCCAGCGCTTTGTCACCGAGGCCAGCGAGCGGGTCAGCCACCAGGGCGACCTGCGCCGCTTCCTGCCCCTGGACCCACTGTTCGAGAACCTCATGCCGGCCCGCGAGCCCCTGGACAAACGCGTGACCCGTGCCGTCGAGCCTGGCGCCGGCGACGACGCCCTGTTCGCCGACCGCGAAGTCCCGGTGGCGCTGGTGGGCACCAGCTACAGCGCCAACCCCGACTGGAACTTCGTCGGTGCCCTCAAGCAAGCCCTGAGCAGCGACGTACTCAGCTACGCCGAAGACGGCCACGGGCCGATCCTGCCGATGCTCAGCTACCTCAAGAGCGACGACTTCATCCACCACCCGCCCCAGGTGCTGATCTGGGAATTCCCCGAGCGCTACCTGCCCGTCAACAACGAAATCGGCGACGCCGACCCGCAGTGGGTCGCGGCGCTCAAGCAAACCGGCGCACGCCAACAAAGCGTGGCCAGCAGCCCTAAACCCGAGACGCCCACCCGGGCGCAAAACTGAAGAAGAGAGGTACACCCATGACCTTCCCCACCCGTTTCGCCCACACCCTCGTCCTGGCCGCCGGCCTGGGCCTCATGGCCCCCGCCTTCGCCGGCGACGCCGCGCTCTACGGCCCGGTGGCGCCCAAGGGCTCCAGCTTTGTGCGCGTGTACAACGCCAGCAATGCTGAGGTCAGCGCCACCGTCGGCAGCACCAACCTCAACGAGGTCGCCCCCCTGGCCAGCAGCGACTTCAGCTTCATGCCCGGCGGCGACTACAGCGCCAAAGTCGGCAGCCAGAACCTGGCGGTGAAACTGGCCGCCGACCACTACTACACCCTGGTCACTACCGGCAAAGGCCAGCCGCAACTGATCGAAGAACCGCCGTTCAAGAACAAACAGAAATCCCTGGTGCGCGTGCAAAACCTCAGCGACAAACCCCTGACCCTGAAAACCGCCGACGGCAAGACCGAAGTGGTCAAGCGCGTGGCCGCCCAGGGCCGTGGCGAGCGCGAAATCAACCCGGTGAAAGTCAGCCTGGCCCTGTACGACGGCAACCAGAAAGTCGGCGACGTCAAACCCGTCGCCCTGGAGCGCGGCGAAGCGGCGGTGCTGTACGTCACCGGCCAGGGCGCCAGCCTTTCTCCCGTGTGGGTCAAGGCGCGCTGAGTGCGCCCAGCTACTAGCGGCAAGCTGCAAGTAAAAAGCCCTTACTTGCCGCTTGAAGCTTGCCGCTTGCAACTGCCCTCCCCCTCTTTTTTCGGAGAAAAACCATGATCCCAGTCATCCTGTCCGGCGGTAGCGGTTCGCGTCTGTGGCCGCTGTCGCGCAAGCAATTTCCCAAGCAGTTCCTGGCCCTGACCGGCGAGCACACCCTGTTCCAGCAAACCCTGGAGCGCCTGGTGTTCGACGGCATGGACGCGCCCATTGTGGTGTGCAACAAGGACCACCGCTTTATCGTCAACGAACAACTGGCCAGCCGTGGCCTGGACACCCAGCGCATCCTGATGGAGCCATTCGGGCGCAACACCGCGCCGGCTGTGGCCTTGACCGCAATGATGCTGGTCAACGAGGGCCGCGATGAGCTAATGCTGGTGCTGCCCGCCGACCACGTGCTCGACGATCAAAAAGCCCTGCAACGCGCCCTCGCCCTGGCCACCGTGGCCGCCGAGCGCGGCGAGATGGTGCTGTTCGGCGTGCCGGCGACCAAACCGGAAACCGGCTACGGCTACATCAAGGCCAACCTCGATGCCGCGCTGCCCGAAGGCGTGAGCCGGGTGCAGCGCTTTGTCGAAAAACCCGACGTCAAACGTGCCACCGCATTCATCAAGGAGGGCGGTTACTTCTGGAACAGCGGCATGTTCCTGTTCCGTGCCAGCCGCTTCCTCGAAGAGCTGAAAAAACACGACCCGGACATCTACGACACCTGCCTGCTGACCCTGGAACGCAGCGAACAGGACGCCGACACCCTGACCTTCGACGAAGCCACCTTCGCCTGCTGCCCCGACAACTCCATCGACTACGCCGTGATGGAAAAAACCCTCGACGCCTGCGTGGTGCCGCTGAGCGCCGGGTGGAGCGACGTGGGCTGCTGGTCGTCGCTATGGGAAGTCAACGCCAAGGACGCCAACGGCAACGTCACCAAGGGCGACGTGGTGATCCAGGACAGCCGCAACTGCATGATCCACGGCAACGGCAAACTGGTTTCGGTGATCGGCCTGGAAAACATCGTGGTCGTGGAAACCAAGGACGCGATGATGATCGCCCACAAGGACAAGGTCCAAGGCGTCAAACAGATGGTCAACACCCTCAACGCCCAGGGCCGCAGCGAAACCCAGAACCACTGCGAGGTCTACCGCCCGTGGGGCTCCTACGACTCGGTGGACATGGGCGGGCGCTTCCAGGTCAAGCACATCTCGGTCAAACCCGGCGCGTGCCTGTCGCTGCAAATGCACCACCACCGCGCCGAACACTGGATCGTGGTCAGCGGCACCGCCGAAGTCACCTGCGATGACAACGTGTTTTTGCTCACCGAAAACCAGTCCACCTACATCCCCATCGCCTCCGTCCACCGCTTGCGCAACCCGGGCAAGATCCCCCTGGAAATCATCGAAGTGCAGTCCGGCAGCTACCTGGGCGAAGACGACATCGAACGCTTCGAGGACATCTACGGCCGCTCCACCCCGCTGGAGCGCGGCGTGTCGGTGAAAACCATCGCCCAGTGACGAGCCTCTCGTGTAGGTGCTGACTGTGTGGGCGCGAGCAGGCTCGCGCCCACACAGGCTCAAGTAACCGACATTGCCTACCTGGCCTTCTGCGTTGCCTATAACGCAGGGGGCTGGGCGTGGCTTGAACTCCAATTCACTTCAATTTTTCCTCATCATCCTTTGATCTGCCGCTGTCAACAGCACCGTCCCTGTTCTGATATTGCGAACCTCCTTCATATTGTTCTCACCTGCATACTTGAGCCCCACAATAGTCACACTCTGACGCCCCTCAGAAACCACAGTTCTAATCTCCTTAACTTTTAGCTGGGTCATAGGAACCACCAATAAATGGTCGAAGAGAAATCCTTTAGCGGCAATTTTTTTAGGGACGCTCTCATCAAAACAAATCAATACCCTCTGCTGATCCTCAACAACATCCGCTTTGTTATCCGCCCAACTTTCAAGCCAATGAACAACATTATGTGGAACTACACTTGCGGACATAAACCCTTGATCGGCCACTGTATGCCCCTATCTAACCACACCATTGAATACGTCTTTCCCGGCCCTAAAAGCTCTATACGCCTCGCCTTTATACTCTGGTAGCGCTGCAACCTCTGCTTTGAACGTTTTCACCACTTCCTCAATATTGCGCGTAGTCGTCGGCAACCCCCGCAGGTGATTGTTGATTTGATCGGACAAGCCGGTACCACCCTCAGCGTACTCTCTAAGCGTTGGCCCATCCTGACTGTTAGAAGCCAGATAATTAAGTTTCACTCCCATCCGCTCCCGCTCTTCTTTGCTCATCAACCTTCGCTGATCCTCATTAGGGCGATTAAATATCTCAGCCAGCTCATTGACACCGGATGATACTGACCTCGACTTTTCCCAAGGCCACTTTATCAAGCCACTCCAATCAACAAAACCGATGGGATGATTACTCACGAACCCATAAAAATTATGCCCATCAACTTCCCCCGCTGGGTCCGGATTAACCCAGCGCTGTAACCACGGCATGTAATACCTAAAGCCGTAGTAATAAAGCCCCGTGGCATCGCGTTCTTTATTGGAATAACCCACGGTTTTATAACGGGCCTCTACTTCACTTCTACCGGCAAACCACGCCGTGGTGCCGAAGGGGTGGTACGTCTCGTGGCTTATCACCGCGCCGGCGCTGTCCAGCTCCAGGGTGCAAGAGCCCAGATGATCGCTGGCGCTGTAGCGGATTTGATCGTTGGCCACTGGCGGTTCAGTTTCCCAGTGCAGTACCCGCACGGCGTTGCGCCCGGCTTGCACCACGATGACGTGCAGGGTTTCGCTGGGGCGGGTGCGGATTTCCAGGCCCGGCAGGTAGCGCACTTCGCGTGTCACCGTGCGGGTGTGGGTTTGGCTCGATTGCACCTTGCGCACCCGCAAGCCATCGCCGCCGTAGAGGTAGCGTTCGCTGTCGTCGGGGGCGCTGTCGCGCTGCACCGGTTGCACCTCATGCAACTGGTTGCGCCGGTCCCAGGCCAGGGTTTGCCCGGGGTGCAACTCCAGCACATTGCCCACGGGGTCGTAGGCGTAATGCAGGTTTTGCAGCACTTGAGGCCCCGCCGCATGCAAGCGGATCAAGCGGCCGTCCTCGGCGCGGTAAGTGAGGGTGGTGACCACGCCATTGCCGGCGGTTTCCTGCTCGGTACGGCCCTGGGCGTCGTAGCGGATGGCCGACACCAGCGTCTGGCGGTGGCCCTGCCCGGCCAGTTGCAGTTGCACCTGGCGCAACTGGCCGCTGGGGGTGTGGCTGAACAATTGCCGGTGGCCCTTGGCGTCGGTTTGCTCGACCACCTCGGCCATGGCATTGACGCGGGTGTGGCTGGTCGCACCTGGGGCGGGTTCCAGCAAGGCATCGCGCTGCGCGAGCGCCTCGGGCCAATCCGGCGCATCGAGTGCCTGGAGAAAACGGCGGATGTGCTGCAACGCCTGGCCGGCCACGCCGTACTCGGTAAACAGCACTGTGCCGGCCGGGTCGTCGTGGCGGATCAACTGGCCCCGCTGGTTACGGGGGAACGTGCCGTCGCCATAGCGGTAGCGCTCGGTACAACCACCCTGCTCGAACACTGCCAGCGGGCGCAACCGCAGGTCGAAGGCGTTGCGCCGTAGCGTGCCGCGCCCGTCCCAAGCGTTCATCCACTGCTGCGCAGCGCCCCACAGGTTGCGCCGCCACCCGGCGTCCACGCTTTCGGTGCCCAGCACGTGGCCCCGCAGCGAGTAAAGGGTCGCCAGGTTAGCCGGCGCGCTGGGGTCTGCCAGCAAACGCGGGTCCCACAGGGCCACGGCCCATCCGGCGCGGTCATGCTCTGTGCGGTGGATGCGCACATCCGCCGGGCCATCGGCGGCGCTGCGGCAATAAGCAACCGAGCGCACCACCAGGCCACGCGGGTCGAGGGCGGTGAGGGTGGGGGTGGCGCGGTGCACAGTGGCCATGGTGGTGCGTCCGTGGGGAAGTTCCCGCAGCAAACACCTTGAAGGGCCGGCGGGCTACTGTCAGAACTGACAGTAGCGACAGACGGCGGCCCGCCCCTCGCTGCGCCCCGAGTTTGCGCTGGGCTGGTGCAGCCTAGTGGCGGTACGATGGCCTTCGGTTTATCTGGAGTGCCCTGCCATGTTCATTGGCGTTTTGCTGGTCGTCACCTGGCTGGTGTTGCTATTGCGCTACCCGGCCAAGGCTGTGCCGGTGTCGTTGGCGGCGGCAGTGGGCCTGGGCCTGGTGGCCACTTGGGTGGTATGGCTGGACAACCGCGAAGCGCGGCAACTGGCGCGCCTGGAGTTGCGCATCAGCTACGCGCCCCAGCAGTGCCCAGCCGACCGCCCGTTGCTGCTGGCCCTGAACAATGGCAACGACGTGCCACTGACCGAGTTGCGCTGGCGCATCGCCGCCTATGCGCCGGGGGACACGGTGGACCTGGCAGACAATCAGTACGCCGCGCCGCGCTACCGTGGCCCCGGGCAGTTGCAGGCCGGCGCCGATTGGCAGGATTGTTTGCCATTGCCGCCGCTGCGCCCAGGCTATCGCCCGCAAACCCTGGAGTTTCGGGCCGAGCGCTTGCAGGGCCATTTTTCCGATTGATCCCTTTTCTTGCACAAGGAGCGCGCTATGCCTGTGGTGTTGATTACCGGTTGTTCCAGCGGCATTGGCCGCGCGTTGGCCGAGGCGTTCAAGAACGCCGGGTATGACGTCTGGGCCACGGCCCGCCAGGTCGAGGATGTGGCGGCCCTGGCTGCGGCCGGGTTCAACGCAGTGCAGTTGGACGTCAATGACAGCGCCGCGCTACAAGCCCTGGCCCTGCGCCTGGAACAGCATGGCAGTGGCCTGGATGTGTTGGTTAACAACGCCGGTTACGGCGCCATGGGGCCGCTGCTCGATGGCGGCGTGCAGGCCCTGCAGCGCCAGTTCCAGACCAATGTGTTCGCCCCGGTGGGCGTGACGGCGGCGCTGTTCCCACTGCTGCGGGCGAGCCGGGGCCTGGTGGTGAACATCGGCAGTGTCTCGGGGGTGCTGGTGACGCCGTTCGCCGGGGCCTATTGCGCGTCCAAGGCGGCGGTGCATGCCCTGAGCGATGCGCTGCGCATGGAGCTGACGCCGTTCGGCATCCGGGTGATGGAGGTGCAACCGGGTGCCATCGCCTCGAGTTTTGCGAAAAACGCCGGGCATGAGGCCGAACAGTTGATAAACGAAACCTCGCCCTGGTGGCCCCTGCGCGAAGGCATCCGCGCCCGCGCTAAGGCCTCCCAGGACAAACCCACCCCAGCCCGTGACTTCGCCGCCGACCTGCTCAAAGCCGTGCAACAAACCACGCCCCCGCGCCTGCTACGCCTGGGCAACGGCAGCCGCGCCCTGCCCTTGCTGGCGGCGCTGGTGCCCAAGGGGTGGCTGGAGAAGGGGCTGATGAAGCGGTTTGGGTTGGCGGGGCGGTTGTAGGGGCGCCGAGGAGCAGGGCTTGCTCGCGACAGCGGTCGTGAGGCCGCGAACGCTGGCATGCCAGGCACCCACCCTCAGTAATACAGCGGCGTTCGCGGGCCTCGATGCCCCCGCACTTCTTCAAGTCGGATTAAGTACTGAGCGGAATTCGTAGCCCTGGTGCCCATAGCGCTCACTTTAAAATCGGCGTGAGGTGAAAATATGCGCTCTTGCTCGCCGTCGGCTGTCAGCGACGACGTCATGACAGATGCACTGAAGCCGCGGATTTCCATCAGCACGGGAATGGTGCCGGTCATAAAACCCTCGGCTACGGTTTTATCCCTGGAGACGGAAAGCGGGCTGAGGGAGTACAGGATGCTTCCTGCTTCAATCGCATCGGAAAAACTATCCAGGGCAGCGGAGGTGACATCCTGCCCTCGGTAAAAGGTACTGACGGCCTGGTTGGATTGTTGGTAGAGCTGATTGGCGACTTTTTTCATATCTGCCACATCAAGCGTGTCGGCTACCGCGATCAAGTTCAGTTTGCGCTGTGTGCCTGTACGCCCCTCAAAGTGATGGCTGCCATGACGCGCCGCCAATTCCGACACCACCTTTTTGCCTGAAACGGATAAGGGCCGGTTAGCCCTCAGTGCCGAGTTAATGGCTGAAGAGCCGGCGTTAGTGGAGTAGATGGCGAAAAAATCCTTCATGTTTTCATAGCCCCCCCCACTTATTGTTTTTTGAGGCGCCGAGTCCAGGCTCATCGCCTGGGCTTGCGCCGAGAGTGCAGAAACATCCGCTGGTATCTGCGCCCTGAGCCGTCTTACAACGCCACTAATTAGTTCAGGCGGGTAGCTTTCGGCGTGCAATACCTGCTCCATTTCTTGTATTGCCTGTTCGGGATTTTTCCTAAAGGCCTTAATAAACACCTTGGAGTTGAACATTTTTCTGAACAAATCTCCCTCCGGCGTCAGGCCATCGGGATCAACCAGATTGACGGGATTGTTTCTGACCATCCGGTACAGATTGAGGCCATCGATCGCACCCGCCGGGTCCGGATTAACCCAACGCTGCATCCACGGTATGTAGTAACGCAAACCATAGTAATAAAGCCCCGTCGCATCGCGCTCCTTGCCTGAATACCGCTGCGTTCGATAACTGCCATCGCTTTGATCGCTAAACGCCGTCGTACCGAACGGATGATAGGTTTCGTGGCTGACGATCTGGGCGTCGCTGTCCAATTCCAACGTGCAGGAACCCAGGTGGTCGGCCAGGTGATAGCGGTACTGGTCATTGCCCAGGTGCTTGGGTGCACCCGATTGCCAGTGCAGCACCTGGACGCTCACTAGCCCGGCCTGGGCGGTGATGACGTGCAGGCTTTGCTCCTCGCTGCTGCGCATTTGCAGCCCTGGTAAATAACGGGTTTCGCTGATGAGTGTGCGCGCCTGGGTGTGCGCCAGGTAGACCTTGCGCCGGCGCAGGCCATCGGCATCGTAGATATAGCGCTCGACATCATTGAGGGCGCTAGCCCGTGCCACGGGGCAGACCTGCTGCAACTGGTTGCGCCCATCCCAGCTCAGGTGCCGGCCCGGCTCCAGGGCCAGTAGGTTGCCATTGGCGTCATAACGGGCGGCAATTTCCGCTTCGCTGGGTGGGTGCCCGTTTTGGTCAGGCAGGCAGCGATTGCTGTAGCGGGCCACGGTCAGTTTACGGCCATGGTTTTGTGGCCCTTGATGAATCAGCTCTACCAGGTTGCCGCCAGCATCGTAGCGATAGGTCTGTTGGTACTGGGCGACGGCGTTGGGGTCTTCAATATGCTTTGGCCCGCGCCGGGCGCTGCCAGCCTCCCACCCGGTGGCGTGGGCCAATTGGTAAAGGCTGTCGTAGGTGTAGCGATTGATAGGGTCAATACGCTGGTTGGCGAAGTGGCGAACCACCATGGCTTTGTCCTCGATACTCAGCATGTTGCCCACCGGGTCGTAGCTGTAATTCAAGTCCTGGAGTCGCTCGCCATTGGCCGCTGTGGAGCGCAGCCGGATCAGGCGGCCGTTCCAGGCGTCGTAATGCCATTGGCAGGCGACGCCATTGCCACAGGTTTGCCGCTCGATCTGCCCCTGGGCGGTGTAGTGGATGTCACCGGCCAACACCTGGGGGGCCGCCGCGCCGTTAAGGTGTAGCGCGCAATCGCGCAGTTGGCCGTCAATGGTTTGGTTGAAGTAGTGGCGATTACCCTGCGCATCGGTTTGCGTCCATAACTCGCCCAGGGCATTGAACCGATACGCGCTTAGCAGGCCTTCGCCAGGTTCGAGCAAGGCATCGCGCTGCGGCAACGGCAGTGGCCAGTTCGGTGGCTCCAGTTCACGCAAAAAGTACCGGCGTTGCTCCAGCACTTGGCCCGCCATGCCATAGCCCTCCCATAGCGATGTGCCTGCCGGGTCGTCGTGGCGAATCAGTCGCCCGCACAGGTTGCGACCGGCCAGGTGTGCCTCGGCACCCGCGTACTCGTAACGTTGCGTGCAACCTTGCTCGAACACCGCCAGGGGCCGCAGCAACCCATCGTATTGCGTCAGGCGCTGAAGACCGCGAGCGTCCCAGGCCTGCTCCAACGCCCCACTTTGTGCGTACAAACTGACGCGCCAACCCGCATCGACACTGCGCCAACCCAAGGTTTTGTCACTTAGCGCCCAGATGTTCAGCACGTTGGCGGGCGCGCCAGCATCGGCTGATAAACGGGGGTCCCATTCAGCAACTACTCTGCCAGCATCGTCGAAGGCTCTTCGTTGGCACCGTAGCTGCGCAGGCTGATCCGCAGCATTGCGCCAGTAACTCACTGTGCGAACGGCCAGGTCACGAGGGTCGATCACATTCAAGGTGGGCGTCTGGCTGTCAACCGAGCGGGTGGCAGCGGTTTTGCCCTGCTGCGCCAGCACCTCTTCCCAGGTGTCGTTTTCATCCTCAAAAAGGCTGTACCAAGGCCGGTACGTGTAACGCCGCAGGTAGCCTTCCTTGGCCATGACGGTACGGCTCGGACGGCCAAGTGGGTCGTAGAACTGCTGGTCGTAATAACCGAATTGCCTGAAGCAGGCGTCGTCAATGTAGCGAGGCTGATCGGCGAAATAGGGGCGGTAGCGCCGCACCGCTTCGCCTTTGTTGTTGTACTCCACGCGCTCGCTGACCCGCCAGCGCGCCACCGTGTGCCAGGTGATGGGCTGGCCTACCTCGTCCAGTACCAACGCCCCCGCCTCACTGACCTGATAGGCATCACCCGGTTCGGCTTTGTCCTTGCTTTGCAAGGCCCGGCCAAAACCGTCCCAACAGGTCAGGGCAATCCGAATTTGCCGTCGCGGATCGCCAGGGTAGCGGTCGGCCTGCAAGGTGGCCGAGTGCATCGGTTCGCGGGGCACCTTTGGAATCAACGCAAGCAAACGCTGACGGGCTTGCGTCAAGCGCTC
Organism: Pseudomonas sp. MF08817; assembly: GCF_059862705.1. Lineage (NCBI taxonomy): Bacteria > Pseudomonadati > Pseudomonadota > Gammaproteobacteria > Pseudomonadales > Pseudomonadaceae > Pseudomonas > Pseudomonas sp. MF08817. Next base: position 8,313 of record NZ_JCBCUY010000047.1, on the reverse strand, counting down.
CAGGGTCGGCAACTGGCGAGCGCTGGCACGGATATGCCCACTGGGCAACACATCGCCCCGGGCAATGCATTCCTCCAGCCAGGCCGCATCTTTACGGGCTGCCTCGGGCACGATCCCCATCCAGCTGAATGGGTCCTCAAAGTAGGCCGTTGCAGCGTTGAGCAAGGCGTTGTCGGAGGCCTGGATGGCGTAGGTTGGGGTGTCGTCTTGTGGGCGCTGATAGTCCTCTATCGGCGCAAAGCCAACGGGCACGCCCAGCTCTGTCCCCTGATGACTGGTGGCAAACACTTGGCCGAAAGCTCCGTAGCAGGCTTGTTGGACAGTGCGATTGGCGTCAACCGTTCGCGTCGGCAGCAGCAGGCGGTAATCGATGCTGTCGACGCGGGTCTGGCAACCGTCCGGCAACTGCACGCGGGTATTGAGCAGCCAACGAGGGTCATAGCCCAGGTGGGTGACCCCGTGGCTCAGAGTCGGGCGCACGGTCAGTACGTTGTAAAAGCCACTCAGCGGCGCATAGGTGTTGAAGCCGCGCTTGACCGACCACAGCGGCGTTTGGGAGTTCGCCCCCCCGTCCAACACCCAGGGCATCTTGTGATAACCGCTCGCCAAGAGCCTCGCCTCAAGGTCGAAGGGCATTTCACCCTGCTCGTTTCGCAACAGGTCATAAGCCGCTAGAGCGGTGCTATCGAGTTCAGCAATTTCCTGACAATCGGCCAAGGCCTCGAAACTGGCGGCGCCATTGGGCAGGGGGAGGTAATGCGAAAGGTCTGTCGGGTCGCGATAACGCTGTACCGATTGGCGAACCAACACCCGTTTGGCGTGCGGGTGCAGGGGGTTGTCGTCGCTCTGGCGGCTAAAAGCCTCGTAGCTGATGGCCTGGGGGGTCAAGCCTTCCGGCCCTGCGCCTTTACCCAATCGCCAGGCGTTCTCCCGCTGCAAGTACGCCAGGCCCAGGTGCCAGCCTTGCAGCTGCGTGAGATGGATAAACTGCGCCAAGGTTTCGTGCAGGTAATAGGCCTGTTGCGCCTCATCGTGGGCATCACTGCACCAGCGTTCATCGGGTTGCACGGGCGGGTTATCCCCAGCGCTCAAACGGCGGGCATAGCTGACGACAATACCCTGGTTCAATTGGCCAAAGGCATCCCAGCGCAAACCGACACTGTGGCGACAAGCCGGGTCATTGGCCTGTTGCTCGTAGTGGTAGCTGATGGCCTCCACGGGCAGCGTCAGCATCACGGTATAAGGGGCAAACCGGCCACCGACCGGCCGATCCAACTGGCGCACCAGGTAGCGATTTTGTTCCAGGGTGTACGGCACGCCCACGCCGCTATCGGCGGCGAATGTCTCAACGCGCAGCACTTGGCCGGCAAGCGCCACGAGCATGGCCTCGCGCTGCGGGCCGCTGGGTTCGGTGATTTGATCGAGCCCGTCTTGCTCGTGATAACGGCTCAGCAGGTGAGGCCCTAAGGGCTGGGCGCTGGGGTCACCCGCAAAGCAGCCCTCGCAGTGCTGGTGCAAATCACGCCCGACATGAAACCAGGTCTTGCGCAACACCGGCGCGCTGTAGCCCTCCTGATGGGGCCCTGCAAACGCTTCACAATCGGTGCTCAGCAGTAGGCCAAAGCCACGCCACTCACGTTCCGTCGGGTCATAAAACCCCTCTCGATAGGTAAACCGCTGGGTCAGTCGATTGCCGGTGATTTCGTCATGCTGGGTCTGGTTGCCAACCACGGGCACGGGAAAGGGCAAGCGACACACTGGCGAGCGGCCGCAGGCCAGTAGGTGGTGCTTCTCATCCAGCCACTCCTGGGCCGAACTGCGGTAACCGATCGTCGTCGCCGCCCCCATGTTGTTGTTGGTTGCACAGAGCAAATAGGGCTTGGCCCTGACAAAGTCGTAACGCCAATGCCGGGGCGTCATATGGGGAACCGTCAGCACCAGGCTGGCACAACCCAACCCCTGCAAGTCGGCGGTACTGACCTGACAAAAGCGGTCGTAGCACACGCCTTCTGGCCATGGCAGGAAAATGGGCTGGTTCTGAAAGCCGTTGCCGCTACGGTTGATGAAAATCAGCGCACCCTGAGGTTGTAGGTAAATCAGATCGGCGGCACCGGAACCGTCCAGATCCGCCAGCAGTACCCGCGAGGCGTCAAATTCTTCGTAGGCAAACGTCAGCTCGCTGAACACAAAGCCTTTGCCGAAACGCCCGCGGCCCAGGTTGGGCCAGCATTTGAGTTCGTTGTGGCGGAGGCGGATCAGGTGTTGCTGGCCACTGCCCATCACATCACTGAACGCCACCAGTTCGCAGGCGTTGTTGCTGGGCATTGGCAAGGCGTCCTCGTCAGCTTCACGGGCCACCTCTTGCCCAGGGGCAAAGCCTTTTTCCCGGCGGTTGGCGTACAAGCGCACACTGCGCGGGCCGATCATGGCCAAGTCCGACAGGCCATTGCCCATCAGGTCGACCAACTGCCCCTGCGGGTGGAAAAACTCCTGGGGGAACGCCTCCAGCGGGGTAAAGTTCGACCAACTGCGCTCGGGCTTGCAGGTGAAGAAACCCGCCAGACCAGGCTGCGCCATTACCCAATCGAGCGAACCGTCGCCGGTGATGTCGCTGAGAAATTGCCACACAGGCTTTGAGCTATTGGTGTTGGGGAACTGCTGGAGTTCGCACCAGGGGCCGTAAGCCACCTCATCGGCATGGCTCGCCGGTGTTGCCCGCAGCGGCTCGCGGTAGTACCAAGCCTTGTCATCACGGTACAGGATGCCCGGCACCCCCTCACCATACAGGTCCACCAACTGGTAACGCTGTCCGTCATTGACGCCGGGCATGGGTTCAAAGGCTTCAAAGCGCTCAGCGCCCCACTGGAGATCGAAGGGGTTGTAGTCAAACTCCATGGGCGGGCGGCCCTGCGCCTTACCGTCAGGGCCAAAGGCCTGGCTGTGGGCAGCGCACAGATGGTTGTAGCCCAGAGCCGTTTCCCGGTATTCCAATAGCAGGCGTTGCACCAACACGGGTTCGGGGCCCAACTCGGGGAAATCGTGGAACATCAGGACTTGCCGGCACAGGCGCCGCGTTGTCAACTCAAAGCCATACTCGAAACTGGAGTAAGGATCGGTACGCTCGGGCCAGGGTTGCGACGCTTCGTAGCCGGGTATCGACGTCAGCGTATAGGGCCGCTCGCCGTAGTCGAACACCAGGTGAAACAGCCATTGCACCCCCTGCCAACCCTCGGCGCGCCAGGCGTAAAGCTGATCGCATGCATCCAGGTTGCCGTAGTGCACCTGGCTCAAGTAACGCTGCGCACGGTAGTCACGCGGCTGATGCTCATCCGGGCCCTGGTCATCGCTCAGGTAGGTGTAGACGATGTGCTCGCCTCGGGTGTTGAGGCTTTCATCGAGCAACCAGACGCCCACATGCTGCCGGTCATCAGGGTCGGCCCGGCGTGAGGCGTGGCTTTTGCCATACAGGTGCAAGCTGCCGTCGGCGTCGTGCAATAACCAGAAACCGGCCGGGTCGGTATCGTCGGTCCAGTGCTCGACCAAGGTGAAGGTATCTTCGATCCTGGGCCAATACCGCACGACGCGGTGATCGCCCACCGGCAAGCCGTTGTAGTGGCTCACACTCCGGGAGACCAGGGCACCCGTGTGGCTATCGCGCTCAGGCATCCACGTTTGCCCTTGCGGGCCGACGAACAGGTCACCATCGGTGTAGGCCGGCACGCCCTTGGCGGTACGCCGGGTAATAGCCTTGACGGTTTTGCTCCAGCCAAGGCCAAAAGGGCTGTTACCGGTACTGCTGCTGTAGCCGAGCGACAAGGACGGCGCGAACCCCCGGCCGGGAGAAATCGGCAACGCCAGCCCAAACGACGCCGCCCCCCCGCTACCCACTACCCCCAAGCCATCGCCAATACTGCGAATGGCGCCGCCGCCCTTGGGCAGTGACGGTGGGCTGACAACCTGCGTTGCGTCACGGCTCACCCTCAGTTCCCCCCCGCCCGCGCGGTATAGCGCAGGTGCACGATGATGTCGGTCAGGCTTTGCAAGGCGGGCAGTTGCTGCACGTGGTTGGGGAAGTGCAGGACCCAACGCGAGATAGCCCCGGTGCCTTCAAACGGCAGGTAACGCTCGTCATTGAAGTCGAAGGTGAATAAGCCGTCGTCGTCCACCCCGCCCGACAGCGCCACTTGCTGGCTGGCCCGCAGGTTTTCCCGCAGGCTGCCGTCGGCCATGCGCACGCCACTGTAGGTTTGGGTCAGGAGGGCGCGGATGTCTTCGTAAGGGCCCAGGGTCACGGGCAGCGATACGCTGATGCGCTTGATCCGGCGCAGCAAGTGGCCGGGATAGTCCTTGTCGAACATCGGCTGGGTCAGTTCAAAGGCCACCACACCTTCGTCGAGCAGACGCGCGGTGACGGTGACCCAGTCCTGATTGATGGTCGAGGCCGGGTCCTTTTCCCGCAGTTGGCGCACGGACACTGTCTTGGTGATTTCCAGGTGCCGACCGTTGCGGGCCAGGTAGGCGGCCTCCATTTTCAGCAGTTGCAGTTTCAACGCCTCGCCGGCGCCCAGGCCGCGGTAGCTGTCGTTCCAGGCGCCGGCCTGGATAAAGCCGCTGGTGTAGTCGGCCAACTCGAACTGCCAGCAGGCTTCGGCCGCCAGGCACAGGGCCAAGGTCGCGTCGTAGGCCTGGTAATAGAAGGTGGCGAACTGGCCGTTGAGCCATTGGTAGAGCTGGGCATTGGTGAAACGCTTACCCAGGAAGGCATAGGTGGCCAGCGCTTGCTCCTGGACCACCAGGGCCTGGCGCAACTGCAACTCGGTGGCCTGGGCCTGGGCTTTGAGCACCTCCATCTGGGCGTCGAGGTGTTCGATTTCCAGTTGCGCCTGGTCGCGGGCGAGCGTCCATTCCTGGTGGCGGCGGCGAAACTGTTCGGCGCGGTCGATGGCTTCGGCACTGCCATGGCTGATGGCTCCAAGACCATAAGCCACGGCCTCGACCATGCCCGGTACACCTTCCAGGCGCCAGCCACCTATATGGGAGCCGGCCACGATTCCGTTGGAAAATCCGACAATCGCACCGGCCACTGCCCCTGCCGCGTTCGGCGGAATCTTCAGGCCTCCCCCCACAGCCTTGGCGGCCGCCCCAGCACCCTCAGCCACGCGGCCGGTCAGATGCAGAGCGGCGGCTACGACTTCTCCGGTATTGACGACCTCATCCGCCAATTTGGCGTAGAACTTCAGCCGCCCCTGGGCGATCGCCTTGCTCGCCTGCAGCGCTTTGTGGCTTTCTTCGTCAACAAGGTGCGCCTGGCGTTGCAGGTCGATGGCAAATTGAGTGAACTCCCAGGCTTGCTGGCATTGCAGTTCCTGCAGTTGCGCCTGTTCCTTGCGCTCGATCAGCGACAACAGGGTTTGGCCGAACTGGATCAGGGTTTCCACCGCGCTGGCGGCGCGGTTGTGCATCACGTGGAAGCGGTAGTGCGGCACATCCTGGGCCAGCAACCGGGCACTGCCGCCACCGGCCGCGCCCTGGCCGTAGGCCGCCAGCAGGTCGCGAGGGTTGAGGGGCGCGGCAAACAGCGGCAGCGACAGGGGCTTGCCGTCCAGGGTGCGGTTGTTGCGCAGGTTGGCCAGGCGCGACTCGGCGATGTCCCAGGTGTGCACCAGGTGCTGGTTGATCGGCAGGCGCAAGTGGTCGCTGTCCAAGTCCGCCAGGCTCGCGTCGTGGCCGAAGGTGCGCAGGTACAGCGGCGGCTCGGCAAAGCTGTACAGCGAGTGGCCGTCATTGGCCGCGGCGCTTTGCTCGCGCTGTTGGTCCTGGGCGATCAAACGCTGCTCATAGGCGCGCAACCTGGGGTTGGTGGAGTCGCTCAGGGCTTTGAGGGTCATGGGCGTCCAGTGATCCACCAGGCGGATATCCGGCCGCGGGCCCAGCAGGTCGAGCACGCGCACGTACCACAGCTTGGCTTCGCCAAGGCTGTCGGGGGTCAGTTGCCGGTAGGCCGCATCGCCGCGGTCCAGCAAGTTCTTGATGTAGTGCAGGTAAATGGCCTTGCGGTAGCGCACCGGGTGGCTGCTGGCGATGCCGTCCGGGTCGGCGGGTTTGCGGGTGGCGTGGTCCATTTCGGTCCCGGCCATGGGGTCATCCATCAATGGCCGTACGTTCCAGTAAGCCGGGCGACCATTACCTGCCTTGCGCGCGGGGTCGAAGATAAAGCCCAGCCACTGCTCGGCACCGTCGAACTGCTGCTCCAGGCTCAGGCGCTGGCTGACCAAAAAGGGCAGGTGCAGGAACAACTCCCAGAAGTACTTGCCGTTGGCACCGTGGAAATCCATGAGGTTGCGGGCCGCGGGCGGTTGCAGCGGAGGTTCTTCCAGGCCTTGGGTTTCCCACGAGAGCAGGTTTTCCAGGGCGATACTGGCCCGAAAGATCAGTTCGCGTGCAAACAAGGTGTTCATGCGGATGGGTTGGCGTGCAGCGAGGCCATCGTCGCTCTGGGGGATACCGGAGCCGGCAAAATCGATGAACTCAGCGATACCATGGATAGGGCTCGCGCGGGTGCTGATACGTGGAGCGATAAGCGGGCTCCTGACTTGAGCAACCAGGTGCAATTCAACTTGGGTTAGTTTAAGGGCATGGCCGACTTCTATGTTTCCCGAGCCGGAGGTCAGGGTATATACCTTGACCCCATGTATCAACGGAATTTTTTTATAGTTCTGCGGCCAACTTACATTCCAATCAGGCAGCAGCGTATCCGTATTGATAGGTATATTTATCGACCATGTATTGGGCGGCTCCCTCTCCAAAACATGACCCGTATAACTAAGCGCGCTGTAACCCGGATGCACCGGCGTCAGGCTATTAAGGTTCTGCGGCCTGAATATGGCTCGTAGAAAACCAAGAGGATCACTAATGGATACACGACTCACATTCCGGTTAATGATCCAACCCGCAGTGGGCTCAATTCGCTGATATTCAAACCTCTTTATACTTCCTACTCCCTCGCGAAGAGCATCCAGAGCCTTCTTGGTTATTTTTTTTCCGGCAAGTGATTCAAACTGACCGGCAAATATATGAGTCAGCGTGCAGAGTCCGCCGGTGGCATCTCGAAGAAAACTGGCGCCATGAGAGTCCTGATTAAATAACCAGAGTGCAAAATAATACTTCCCTGCGGACTCGTTAAAAGCGCCTCCGTAAGAATCAATATACGAACCCTCCAAAAGAGTATAAAGACCCAAAGAGTCAACTGGAGTGTCAGTTGCAATTTTTAGATTTATCGTACCGACATTTATACCTGCACTAGCCAAAACGATTCCAACTTCCACAACGGGCGTTCTAAATGGAGCCGTTATCTTCGAGTCAAATTCAAGGCGCTGCATCGCTGAGTTATATCTAATATCCACATCTTTTACGGGCTCCGCAATTTTGCTCTGCCACCGTTTATAGTCCCAAGAGTCAACACCTGGGTGCGGCATACTGCTCTCGATACTTTTTATCTGGATACTGAACGGAGGAAGTTTGAATTGAAAGCGCCCCTCATTAGCGTGGGCAAAAATACGACTAACCTTTAACACATGGGCTTTTTTATCCCCGGGAGTCACTTCCATTTGAGGCACCTTGCCAACATATGGAAAAAGGGGGCTCACATTAAAGTTCTTATCAACAAATGCCGTTTTCAGAAAAGCGTATTCATCGTCTCTCCCTTCATCTGAATCGCCAGGGGTATAGCCGGCATACATCGCTACGAACATCGCCTCCGGCGATGTCGAACTGTCCTGCACGGCAATGCAGTTAACCCACTCTTCAAGATTCTCCGTCTTGAACCGCGGCGCCTCGCTCCACGCCTCGATACAGGTTTGCGGCACGCTCCAGGTGTCGTCGTATTTTTTGTAGACCATGTTCAAGCGCAACATCGGGTTGTTCTTGATGGTGGTGACCGGTGAACCCGGTTCTAGGGGGGTCGGTGGAGCACCGGGAACATGGCTCTGTTCGACGGTGGTCGCCTCCGGGCTGTTATCCACGCACTCGATCCAAAACACAAACAGCCGGTTATTGAACAACACTGGCCGTATCGTGCGTTCAATGGCGCCGGCCGAGATGGGTAAGTTGGCTTTTTTCCAATCCGACCAGGCGCCGGGTTGCGGGTAGTCAAACTTGGGGCGGTTGGGGTCGGTGCCGGTGAGGTTGGCGGCGGCAAAAACTGAGTGCAACACCTGACCTTTCCGGTACGGTGCTGCCCCTATGTCCTATTCCGAACTCAGCGTTGAAGAACGCGCCACCATTCAAATCGGCAATGCCCAAGGCTTCAGCCTG
>NZ_JCBCUY010000046.1:0-32813 GCF_059862705.1 Pseudomonas sp. MF08817 | reverse complement strand
CATCATTTCCATACTGATCACCCTGTGTTCTCCTGCTCATAAATTGAGCAGGAGCAGTTGAGCACCTGGGTCAGTTTTCGATCGGCAGAACAGCCTCTACTGGGTCAGTTTTCGGTCAGCGGCAACACAGTGATCAACGCCAGCAGCAGGCCGTTGAACAGCACCAGCTTGAATCGCAATGACAACCTGGCGAACAAGGTACGCATCGATGCACTCCAGCCATGCAAGAAGACACGCGCCCCTTAAGAGTTCGTCGAGTATCTCAACGAGCAAACAAACTGCGGATGCGCGTACTGTCGAAGGGATGGCGTCGGTGCTATTCGTCATCGCCCTCCGACAAGGGCCATGACAAGGGTGACCGACGCGATGCGGACTATTGAGGTATTACCCCTGCCGCCCCAAACAGCAGCAGATGTCCTTCAGTGAGCGGCGCCAATGCGGAGATGTTCAGGCGGTCCTCACGCTGAGATGCGTTGAAGCGCTCCACCTTTGTATCCGAGAGCGCTACCAGCCCCCCATTGCCGACCAGCGCGACGCGGCCATCGGCCAGTTGAGCGACATCGGTGATCGCCTCGACCGTACCGCTGCTCAGTTCGCGCCAGCGTTTGCCAGAACTGTCGCCGAGCAGCACCCGCCCGCTCATGCCGACCAGCAGCGCTCGACCATCACGCAGCCCGACACCACTCCACAGAGAGCCGCTGACGCCGGTGTCGAGTGATTGCCAGCTGGCACCGCGATCAGCAGAGCGATAGGCGTTCCCCGCCTCAGCGGCGATTAACAGGCTGCCATCACGGGTGGCGAAGATATGGTTGAGGTGATAGTCGTCACCATCGGCACCCACGCTCAGTCGCTGCCAGCTCTGCCCGCCATCCTGAGTCTGCGCGGCGTATCCGTATGCCCCAACGACGATGCCGTGCTGGGCATTCTCGAACCACACCGAAAGCAATACCGGCTGCTCCTCCAGGAGTTGCTGCAGAGCCCAGGTTTCACCCCCGTCTTCGGTATGCAGCAACACCCCGCCATGGCCAACCGCCCAGCCCTGCCGCTCATCGATAAAGCTCAGGGCAGTGAGCAAGCCGTCCACCGGCACGCTGCTGGCCTGGCGCCAGGTCTCGCCATCATCGGACAACACGACAATGCCATGGTCACCCACGGCGACCAGACGCCGGCCCACCTGGCTCACCGCGACCAGTGGCGCATGCTGTGCGCTCTCCAGGGCGATAGCCGGAGCCTGCGCGTCAGCAGCCCACACATTACCGGTCACAGCCAATGCCAGGGCCACCAGCGGGAACTGCAGAAAACGAATCGCGAACATCATGCATGCTCCTCTATCAGTGCGCGATCAGGGGAGCACGCACCGGCCCCCGCCGCGGAATCAGGATTTCCAGTACCACGGCCAGCGCTGGCAACAGGGTGATGGCCATGATCATGTTGGCCATGAACATGAAGGTGAGCAGCAGGCCCATGTCGGCCTGGAACTTCAGCGCCGAGAATGACCAGGTGGCGACGCCGACGGACAGCGTCAAGGCGGTGAATACCGTAGCCACCCCAACCTCGCGCAAGGCTTGCTGGAACGCGCTGACGATGTGCTGCCCTGCGGCGAGATGCATCTGCAAGCGGTTGTAGATGTAGAAGGCGTAATCCACGCCGATGCCCACGGCAAGCACCATCACCGGCAGGGTGGCCACAGTCAGGCCGATATCCAGCTCCTTCATGAACCAGTAGCCGAGGAAGGTCGCCAGGGTCAGCGGCAGGCAGCAGGCGATCATGGCGCGCCAGTCGCGGTACACCAGAAACACCAGCAGCACGATGGTCAGGTAGACGTAGAGCATCATCGGCAGCTCTGAGGTCTCCACAATCTCATTCGTGGCTGCTTGTACGCCGGCATTGCCGCTGGCCAGACGTACCGTCACCCCCTCCAACTTATGTTCGGCCCGATAATCCTCGACCGCCTGCACTACCTGTTTCAGGGTGCTGGCCTTGTGGTCGGTGAGATAGAGGTTGATCGGCAGCAGTGTGCAGTCTGCGTTGTACAGGCGCAGGGCCTCGGGCACCTGGCGAACCGCTTCGCCTAGCGACAGCTCATCCAGCGGCAGCGCTGCCCACTTGGGGTTGCCTTCGTTGACGCCGGAGGCCGAAAGCTTGGTCAGCGCCGGCAGGGACTGCGCCGAGAGCACACCGGGCACATTGCCAAGATACCAAGTCAGGCGGTCGACATAGGCCATCACATCGTTGCGGTAGCAGCCGCCTGCAGGGGTTTCCACCGCCACGGTGAACAGGTCCAGGCCCAGGGCAAAGTGGTTGACCACACTCTGCACATCCCTGTTGTACTGAGAGTCTGCATGCAGCTCCGGCGCCCCTGGCAGCACATGCCCTACATGGCGCCCCTGGCTCTGCCATACCGCCAACGCCATCAGCGCTAGGCACAGCAACGTGCCGATGGCCGCATTTCGCGGCTCGGCGATACGCCCAAGGCTGACCATGGCGCCATCACGCCTGGCTCGCAGCCTTTCGACACGCGCCACATAGGCCTTGTCGAAGCTGAAATAACTGGCCAGCACCGGCAGCATGATCAGGTTGGTAATGATCTTGTAGGCCACCCCCACCGAAGCGGTAATGGCCAGCTCGCGGATCATCGGGATGGGCACCAGCACCAGGGTGGCGAAACCGACGAAAGCCGTGATCAGTGCCAGCGTGCCGGGGATGAACAGGCCGGTGAAGCTGCGCCGCGAGGCGGTCATGCCATCTACCCCGGTGCAAACTTCCTTGGAGATGAAATTGACCTGCTGTACCCCATGAGACACGCCGATGGCGAACACCAGGAAGGGCACCAGAATCGCCAGAGGATCGAGGCCGAAGCCCAGCAGAGTGACGGTGCCGAACTGCCAGACCACCGAGACCAGCGAGCAGAACAATGGTAGGAAGGTCAGCCGCCAGGAGCGGGTATACCAATAAACCGCCAGCGCGGTGAGTACGAAAGCCAGGCCAAAGAACTCCACCACGCTCTTGGCACCGGCACCGATATCCCCCATCTGCTTGGCGAAACCAATGATCTGCACGTCGTAGTTGGAGTCTGCGTATTTGCTGCGCACCTCGTCTTCCAGACGCTGGCTGAACTCCAGATAGTTCAGGCGCTTGCCGGTTTGCGGATCCGGATCAGCCAACTCCGCTACCACCATGGCACCGGAATGATCGTTGGCGACCAGGCTGCCGACGAAGCCACCGATGATGGTGCGCTCACGAATGCCAGCTATGGCTTGGTCGTCCAAAGTGCCTACCGTGACATCACCACCTACCACGTCCTCGGCCTTCATGCCCTCCTCGGTGATCTGCACCGCACGGGTATTCGGCGTCCACAGCGAGGTCACGCTGCGCCGGTCGATCCCCGGCATGAAGAACAAGGTCTGAGTCAGGTCGTACAGACGGGTCATCGCCTGCTTGTTCCAGATATCGCCCTGCTTGGCATGCAGCACCACGATGACGCGGTTGGCACCGAACAGCACATCGCGGTACTGGTTGAAGGTCTTGATGAAAGCGTGCTGTTGCGGAAGCTGCTTGTCGAAGCCGGCCGACATTTCCAGGCGTGACGCAAAGCCGCCCATGATCAGGGTAATGACGGCCAGCAGGCCAAGAGTCGCCAGACGATGGCGAAAGAAAAAGCGCTCGAGCGCCGACACCAGGAAAACCAACATGGAATGCCTCGATACAACGAGTGTCGCCAACGGCAAGCCGCGCAAGAGCGCGCACGGTTTGCCGCCAGCGAACTTGGGCTGGATTAGAACGAGTAGGAAATATTGCCGCTGAGGAAGTCGCGATCAGCCATCAGGTTGTTGTCGCCACCGCCCCAGTACTGCACCCACTGCAGGCCGCCCTTCCAGCGGTCACGGTAGTTGAACAGCAGAGAGGTGGTCAGCGACTTGCGACCTTCGACAAACGGCATCGCATTCGGCGTGGTGCCGTTGACGTCGTGACTGAAGTCCAGCTGCGGAGTGACGGTAACGCCGCTGTCGAAGAGGTTGGGATAGTTCATCCCGATCTCGGCCACATAGCCCCAGGACGTTTTGTTTGGTACCGAGTAATCGGGCAGGAAGTAAGGCACCTTGCCGCTGGTATCCAGTCCCGGGTAATGGGTTACCACTGCTTCGGCCATGATGAAGCCCTGGGAGGCCCCCAGTGCGCTGGGGATAAAGCCAAGCGGATCGCTGGCCGAGAAGGTGTAGATGGCATTGATGTCCGCCTGCCACTTTTCCTCTTCGACAAAGCCCTTGTTCACTCCGGTATCGAACACGCTGTACTTGTTGTAGCTACCGGTGAGCCCACTACCGAAGGGAACGGTGGGGTCGATACCGACACTGTCATCGGGACGATAGGACAGCTCGCCCGCAACAGCTACCGGGCCCACCATGGTGCTCATGGAGAGACCGAACAGATCCTTGTCTTCGCCGTAGTTGATGAAATAGTTGTCCACCACCAGGTTGTTCGGATTGCTCCGCGCGGTGTAGCCCACGAAAGGTGTCTTGTCGTGGTAGCGCTGGTAGAAGAGGCCAAAGTCGGTGCCGATGCTCTCCGCGGTCCAGCGCAGTGCCACGCCATACTGGCCGCTGTTCTTCGCCTCACGCTCGCCGGCGTAGGGAATCGCCAGACCAAAAGCCACCAGATCGGCATCGCTCAGACCACTGATACCGGGGGCACCGCACTGACCGGTTGGCGTCAGATCGGCGCAAGTGAGTCCGAGCAGCGGGCCATAGATATTGTTCACGTAGTTCGTCGGGTAGTAGATCGGGCGACGCCCCTCTCCCGCTATATCCGCCGAGGAGAAGTAGGTTCCCACCGGATCGAGCGAGTAGGCATTCCACTTGAACTGGTAATACCCCTCCAGGCTCAGCGTCTCGGTCAGCCCGATATTGAAGGAGGCCATCGGTGCCGGGATGAACACCTCCTTCAGCTGGGTTCCAGGCGTGTGGTACTTGGGCAGGCTGAGGGCGTTGATCTGGTTGATGCCGCCGGGCACGAAGATCTCGGCGCCCCAGCTGATTACCTGGTTGCCCACTTTGACCTTGGCGGGCATCTCGCCGATATCAAAGCTTTTCGCTACCCACAGGTCGAGCAGATCGAAGCGCTCGGTGGCATCGCGCTCGGCCTGGTCGTCCAGTTCCGTGGTGCGCACGTTGTCCATCTTGAAGTCTTTGGCCCAAGCCACCCGACCCAGAGCACTCCAGCCATCACCGAAGCGCAGACTTAGTTCATGAGTTCCCTTGAGCACGTGAGAAAACACATCGTGTTTGTCGTAGTTCAGGTTGCCGTCATCGGCATTGCTGTAGTTGATATCGGCGTTCGCATAGCCGTTGCCACGCGACAGGTTGTAGTACCGACCAAGCTCGTTGTTGGTGCCGGGATTGCACCCACCACTGTCACCACCGAGTAAATGACAGTCGGGAGACTGCAAACGGGTGGCGAAACCATATGACAGCGTGGAGTCGAAGCTGCCGGATATCCCTTCCTCACTGCCGAACAGAACGGCGTAGCTCGGCTGAGTCCAGAGCAGGCCAGATGCAAGCGCGATCGACAACGCCAGAGGGTTATGCAGGCACGGCTTTGCCTGCAGCGCAGCCGCGCCGCATGTTTTTTGCTTTTTCATATTGTTGTGCTCCGGACCGGTCAACGCTCGCCGCGACGGCGCAGCTCGTTGGAGTTGAACATCTTGTCGCTCACACGCCCTTGCAGCCCTGCGCCGAGATCGAGCGACAGGCCTTCCTGAGTGAAGCCGTCGGCGATGTAACGGCGGGCGATCAGGTCGTAGCTGACGTACTCGAAGCTTGTGCAGGCCTGGATCTCGGGATCGGCCCACAGGCTGCCCTCCTGCACGCGCCAGAGATTGCCCTTGGCGTCGTACATATCGACATGCAGCAGGCTCCAGCTATCTTCGTCGAAGAAGAACACCCGCTTGGCGAAGGAGTGGCGCTTGTCGGCCTTGACGGTTGCCTCGACCACCCACACGCGGTGCTTCTCGTAGCGCTGCACGTCGCGATTCAGGTAGTCCTGGCCGATCAGTTGCTCATACTTGTTGGACTTGTCGACCAGCTTGTACGAGTTGTACGGCACCAGCATTTCCTTCTTGCCGACCAGCTTGAAGTCGTAACGATCCAGAGCGCCGGTGAACATGTTGATCTGGTCGACGAAGTACAGGTTGTCCGAGCCGGCAATCGGATTGTCGTAGGCGAAGGAAGGAGCCAGACGAACACGACGCTGTCCGGGGAAGTAGATCCACGAGCTCTGCGCCTTATCCAGGAAGGAGTGCACCAGATACATCTCGCCCGCCCGGGAAGAAGGTGACAGTACGTCATAGAGCAGCTTGGCCTCGATTCCGCCGGTATCGCTCGGGTCCCTCACAGCAGCATCGTTATAGGGATAGTACTCATGCGCCCATTGCCGAACCTCGGTCAGCGCGCCCCCCTTCTCACGAAGCAGGATCGAGACCTGCGCACGCCGCCCCTTGGCCATGTAGCGCAGCTTGTAGTTCCACATCACCTCGATGCCACTCTGCGGTACCGGGAATGGCACAGCGGCGCCGACAGCCTGCTCCAGGCGCCAGCCATCGCTGCCAATACGCGCCTGGCCGGCATACGCCTTGGAGCGCTCAGCCACTTCGGAAGGAATCGCACAGCTGCGGTGCGTGGGATAGACATCCAGGCGGTAACCCGGATAGGTCTTGATCAGCGCGACCTGCCCTTCCGGCAAAGAATTCTGGTACTTGGCCACATTGCTCGCGTCGATAGAGTACAGCGGCTTTTCACTGGCATATGGATCTCCTTTCCCTCGCGACCATCCAGCAGGGGCTTGAATCAAGCCGCCACTCCAGGCGGGGATGCTCCCATCGGCATTACCGGCCTTCTCTGCCCCAATCGGGGTTAGCTCACTCCCGAGCTTACTCAGGTCAGGCGAGGTTGCCGCCTGCAAGTGACTGGTACCAAGGAGCGCCAACAGCGCACCACCCAAAAGTGAAAACTGGAGGTTTTTCATGAACTTCTCCTGGAGGGAGCTTTTTTGTGGTTATTGGGAAGCAGTTCGATGTGGCCTAGAAAAGCCGGGGAATAGCGGATCTGTCTTGAGTAGGTGCCAAGGGCCGATGGCGTCGAAGCGATGCAGGTGTTGCTAACCGTTCGGATGCGTTGCACTTGCTGCTAGGTGCAGATAATTGAGCGCCACTCCAGGCGTGAACCTTATTGACGGCCATTTGCCTACCTCTCGTTGATTTTCTTGTTGTTCGAGTAGGTGATCGGGATCGGATGGGAAAAGCGGGCTGATCAAAAATCCAGCCCGAAGCGTTCCGACTCACCTGGCTGGAAAAGTATTCAATGCCACTCAAGACGGATTGCCCGCGCATGCCAGAGTCATTGATATCTGATGCCAATCGGGCCTGAGCACAGGCTTGGAGGTAGGAGCGGAACGATGAGGGAAGAGAGTCCGTACGCGGCCAGCATCTTGATCGGTCAGCAGTCGACTGCCAACACAGCAGGTCAGCGGTAGCGCAGCCGATGGCCCCGATGCCCTATGGATTGATTACCAGCAATGGCCCGCCTCTTGCTTGCCACGCACCTAGGCATAAGCAGCACTCAACTGAGCGATGCATGCCGAGTCATCCAATCGAGAGTAAGATGTGGAAGGCGATTACCCTCAGGGGTAAGTCTTCAGCATAAGAACAATCACCGACCGAGCCGCCCCTGACAGCGGGCACTAGGCCAGGAAAGGGATAGAAGTAAAGGCTGCAGCACAATGAAATCCGGCCGCACAGTGGTTTCCGAAAACTTCTTCCGCAGATTCAAGGAAGTGTTTGCCCCCTATCTATCCATGCTTGACGTCGACTCTCGCGTCTTAGAGCGCGCAGACATAGAGATACCCGTCGAGCAATATCTAGCTCTATGGGAAGCTGCGGGAAAGGTCAATCCCAATGTTGGGCTTGAGCTCGGCATGCAGTCCGAGCCAGACGACATCGGCGCACTCGGCCATGCCATACACTGCGCGACAACGGTTGAAAAAGCACTGCTGACACTTCAGCAATTCATCATCGTCTTCGCCCAAGAATCGAATATAAAGCTGGAGTTCGATAGTCGAACGATCTGTATTGAATACGGTGTTACCTATCCCACCGTCATCTCCAAACGCCAGGACTCGGAGTTCGCCATTGCCGCCATCTTGCGGCAGCTTAACTTGATCACCGCTAGCACCATCCGCCCCACTCGCGTTGACTTCGCACATAGCAAGCCTGCGGACATATCGGCGCATAAACTGCTGTTCCAATGCCCGATCCACTTCAATCAACCGGCCAATCGAATCTGCCTCCCCATAGAGACTTTGCAACTGCCAGTGGCTCACGGTAACGAGCGGCTGTACAAAGCCCTTGAGCCTTATCTGGAAAAAGAGCGCCAAGTACGCACCGTTACGGATGAACTACTGCCGCAAATCACCCGGATAGTCGCCGCCGAAATGAGCAGCGGGGCCCCTTCTATCGACGAAATATGCGATCAGTTGAACCTGAGCCGGCGTACGCTCCAGCGTCGGCTGAAAGAGCATGGAATCGAATTCTCAACGCTGATTGAAGATGTCCGTCGAGAGCTCGCCCTCTCGTACATGAAGGAATCGAACTACTCCATGACGGAAATCTCTCTACTGGTGGGCTATTCAGAATCGGCCTCCTTCACCCGAGCCTTCCGACGCTGGACCGGACAATCGCCCCAGCAGTATCGCGCGGCCCACCTGGCTTCCTGACCCCCCTCGGTTTGGCACCCGCTGCCGGAAGAACTGGCACTGCCAGACAATCTCCCGCGCTCGCGGAGCTCTATGCTGATCCTGTGACGGCGCCCCAAGGTCATCAGCCCCATCGCCATTGGCATTCCTGAGACCTGCGCGCCATGGCTGACGAGCGACCTTCTCTCAGCAGCCCCAGCCCAGCCAAATGATCACTGTGAGGGGATCTGCGTGAGTAGCATCGAACAATCGTGGGACGTCATCATCGTCGGAGCGGGCGTGTCTGGCCTCAGGGCCGCACTCGACCTGAAAAAAGCAGGCCAGCAGGTCTTGGTGCTTGAGGCTAGGAACCGAGTGGGCGGGCGCTCGATGCCCGGTACCGTGGCCGGCCACACAGTCGACTTTGGCGGCCAATGGCTTGGTGCTGATCACCACTTGTTCCGTGAGCAGGCGCAAAGCCTTGGTGTCGGAATCTACCCTCAGCATACCGAGGGCAACAACCTGGTCAGCCTGGATGACAGCATCCAGTCCTATGGTTCGCAGGTGCCCAAGTTGCCCTGGTCCTCGTTGCTGAGCCTGGGAATCGCTGATCAGATCTTACAGCATGACCTGCGACGGCTCGGACACCTCGCACCATGGCAGGCTGATAACGCCGCCGAACTCGACAGGGAGTCGCTCGAGGCCTGGATCGACAGAAAGGTTCACACCAAAGCCGCCAGAGGCCTGATACAACTGATCGCCAAGGCCATTCTGTGCGCGGAACCCTCTGAGGTGTCCTACCTCTTCTTCCTGGAGGTACTGCGCCAAGGTCATGGGCTGGAAACGATGATCGGAGTGAAAGGCGGCGCTCAGCAGGACAAGTTTGTCGGCGGCGCCTGGCAAGTACCTAAGCGCATGGCCGACCTGCTCACCGAACAGATACGACTCAATTGCCCGGTGCACGCTATCGAGCAGGACACCCAGGGCGTGCGCGTGCTCTGTGCCCAGGGCACGTTCCATGCTCGACGGGTAATCATGACAGTGCCCCCGGCACTTGCTTCCCGCATTAGCTATGAACCTGCGCTACCGGCCAAACGGGCCAGCCTGATCAGGCGCATGCCGATGGGCTGCGTGATCAAGATTCATGTGGCGTATCCCACACCCTTCTGGCGCTCTCGTGGCCTGAGTGGTGCGGTGATTAGCCCTAATCGCGCGCTTAGCATGGTCTTCGATCAAACGCCGCTCAATGGCGAGGTCGGGATACTCGTCGGCCTTATCGAAGGCGAACATGCCGTTGAGCTCAGCGAGATTGGGCCCGATGCCCGCCGAGCGCGCGTCATGGCTGATCTTGTGCACTACTTTGGCGCTGACGCGGCCCAGCCACTGGAGTACGTGGACCACGACTGGATTCATGAGACCTGGACAGAGGGCGGCTACGGGGCCCACATGCCACCGGGAGTCATGACGACCTACGGCGAGGCCATTCGCGAGCCGCATGGCCGCATTCACTGGGCAGGGACTGAGACCGCCACGGAGTGGATGGGCTACTTCGAGGGCGCCATGCAGTCCGGCATCCGAGCCGCCAGCGAAGTGCTCGAAGCCGAGCGCCAAACAGCCGCCTAAGCCTCCCCCAATCCTTCTGGGGCGTGTCGGAACGGCCGTCCCTCCCCTCTCCTCGTCCCGTGCCGATCCAACGCGAACGTATTGGCACGATCTGCTGAAAAGACTGGCACTGCCGGACAATTCCAACGCCAGCCGCACCGATACCCTCCCGACATCACCACTGCATCTCTGAGCGCACGCGAGGCGGCGCTTCAGGGGCAACTGCATCTGCCCAGCGTCAGGAGACACATCGCAATGAACACCGCAGCCCAGATTGGCCATGCCTTAACTAGCGAAGCAGAGGCTGTGCGTATATTCACCTTGCAACGGGCCGCGCATCGCGAACATCCCATCCCCAGCCTGGAGATTCGCCGCAAGAATCTCAAGCGTCTGGAAATGATGCTGCTGGAGAACCAGGACGCCATCTGTGCAGCCATCAGCCAGGACTTCGGCAACCGCGCCCACCAAGAAACCAAGTTGCTCGAACTGTTCCTGACGGTCGATGGCATCCGCGACTGCCACAAGCGCTTGTCCAAGTGGATGAAGCCGCAACGCCGCAACGGCTCTATTTGGTTCTTCGGTGCCCGTAACTCGGTGATTCCCCAGCCCAAGGGCGTCGTGGGGGTCGTAGCCCCCTGGAACTACCCACTGTTTCTGGTGATGGGGCCGGTAACAAGCGCACTGGCAGCGGGCAATCGCTGCATGGTGAAAATGGCCGCGAACTCTCGTCATCTCTGTGCACTGCTACAGCGCCTTGTGGCTCAGAATTTCGACGAGCACACCCTGGCCATCGTGCCTGGTATCAGTGGCTCGGTCTTCTCAAGCATTCCCTTCGATCACCTGATCTTTACAGGGTCGGCCGAAACCGGGCGCTGGGTCATGCGGGCCGCGGCCGACAATCTGACACCAGTAACGCTTGAGCTGGGCGGAAAATCCCCGGTGATAGTCGCCGAGGACTTTGACCTAAAGACGGCGGCCGCGCGGATTCTGCAGATGAAGACGGTCAACGCAGGACAGACCTGCGTGGCACCGGACTATCTGTTCGTCCATGAGAGCCAGCTGGAGGCATTCGTAGAGCACTGCCGCGCCATCACCCCCCAGCGCTACCCGTCGCTGCTGACCCAAGACTACACCTCGATCATCGATCAGAGCGCTTATGGGCGGCTGATGGAGTATCTCGACGACGCCGAAAGCAAGGGCGCTCAAATCATCAATCTGCTGCCCGGCAGCATCGGTAACGAAGCCGTCCGCAAGATCGCCCCGGTCCTGGTGCTAGGAGCTACCGATGACATGCGCGTCATGCATGAAGAGATCTTCGGCCCGATTCTGCCGATCAAGACCTATCGCAACCTGGATGAGGCGCTGGACTACATCAAGAACCGGGATCAGCCGTTGGCCCTCTACCTGTTCACCAATCAACGCCAGCTACAGAAACGGGTAGTAGCCCTGACGCAGTCCGGCGGTGTCGGGATCAACGACTGCGGGCTGCATGCCGCCCAGCATGACCTGCCGTTTGGCGGTGTCGGTGCCAGTGGCATGGGCCACTACCACGGCTACGAAGGCTTCCTTGAGTTCTCCAAGCTGCGCCCGATCTTCAAGCAGTTTTCGCGCCCGGCATTTCCGCTCCTGTATCCCCCCTACGGAGCGCTCTTCGACCGGCTGATTAAGCTGATGCTCGGGCGCTAACCCGCGACCTAAGGCTTGTTGCAGGCCCCTGCAGCAAGCCCTGATTACCAGCAACCCTCCAGCACTGTTGCTCCGCAACTTGGCATAGCCACCAACAAAGAGAATGAAAGGCATGACCGCTATCAAAGACTCGCATCTGGAAAACCAGTCCTTCTGGCAACATGACTACGGCCACTACTCGCCTAACGCCGCACTCACGCAGAACCTGAATGCGGATGTCGCCATCATTGGGGGCGGATTCACCGGCCTAAACACCGCCTGGCAGTTCAAGAAAGACAACCCCAATGCGCGCGTGGTGGTGCTGGAAGGCGCCATCATCGGTTTCGGCGCCAGCGGTCGGAATGCCGGATTCAGCACCAAGCTCTTTGGCCTAGAGCCTGAGATGGTGCTGCTGCGCTGGGGCAAGCAGAAGATGATCGATGCCCACCACTACCTCAAGAAAGCTGTAGCGCATACCCAGAACCTGATTGAGACCCACGGTTTTCAATCCGACTACTGCCATACCGGGATGGTCAGGATCAGCTACTCGCAACAGCAGTTGGACCGCATGAAGAAAACTTATCAGCTGCTCCAGGATCTGGGCATTGATGGGGATCTGACCTGGCAGAACAGAGACCGGATTCGCCAGGATTTCCACTCCGAACGTTTCATCGGCGGCATCTACGAAACCGACACGGCTCATCTCAACCCCTGCAAACAGGTTCGCGAACTCAAGCGCCTGGCGGAGTCGGCAGGGGTGGAAATCTATGAGGCCAGCCCTGTCACTCGCATCGAAAGGGCTGCCACGGCAATTACAGTCGCGACTGAAAAAGGCCGCGTGGTCGCCGACAAAGTCGTGATCGCAACTAATGCTTACTCGCGCGAGGTGCCGGATAGCCGCACGCTCAAGGCCCGGCAGTACCCGCTGTGGACCTACCAGATCGTCACAGAGCCGCTCACCGCCGCGCAGTGGGAAAGCATCGGCTGGAAGGACCGACAGTCGTTCGGGGATAACCGGCAGATGCTGCATTACTACCGCCCGACCGTCGACGGGCGAATCGCCATGGGTGGTGGTGATGCGATCGTGTACAAAACCGGCGCGCTGGTTGAGACGCCGTCTGCGATGAGCTGGAAGCACTGCGAGGCTCACCTGAAGTGGATCTATCCCCAGCTGAAAGATGTCCGCATCGACTACCGCTGGGGTGGACCTGTATCGGTCAACGTCGACATGGTTCCTGAAATCAGCTTTGTCGATGACGAGCGCATCATCTACGCAGGGGGCTGCTTCGGTCACGGTGTTGCACTGACCCACCTCAATGGGCGCACCATTGCTGACCTGCTCAACGGCCAGAAGACCGAGCTGACGGACTTCTGGATCGTGAACAGAAAATCCATCTCCATGCCGAACGACACCCTTTCCTTCCTCGGTGGCCGCGTCGCCCGCCAGGCGCTCAAAGCCTGGGACTGGTGGGAGGAGCGCAGCTTGAAGGACATTTGAGCGATCTCCGATTCATCTATTTTCTCCAAGCACTGTGGACTACCCCTGCACCTGTAGTGGATCCCGCCCCGATGTAGAGGGCCTATGTACCGAGTCTTCTGGATCCTGTTTCTGCTGCTGGCTAGTCACCTTGCTCATTCAGCTTGCTCGCGGGAAATATTGGTTCCGTTCAGTGAGCTCGGTGTGGACCAGTGGCAAAGAGAGGGAGTCCGCGCCGGACTGTCCATCGAATATCTGGAAGAGGTAAGCCGGCGAAGCGGATGCCGATTCGCTTACACGGATGTGCCGCGTGCAAGAGCCTGGTTGATGTTTGCGCGCGGCGAGGCCGACGTGGTGCTCGGGGCTGTTCGTAGTGCTAGACGTAATGAGGCAGGATCGTTTTACAGCCAGCACATAGAAGAAGGCGTTTCCCTTGTCAGCCTCAAGGCACACCCACTGCACCTGAAATCTCGAGAGGCCATTCTTGCTTCAGGACTAGCCTTCTCGTTTGTACGCGGACACGACTATGGCCCTAGAACAGCTGAGCTAATCAGCGCGCTTATGGCACGCGGATCACTGGCCCTGGTCAGGGACCCGAAAGCCATGTTGCGCATGCGACGTCTCCCCGTCTTCAGTAGCAGCTGGCTTTAGAGCCCTGGGTCAATGTAACGGCTTTGGAGGCCAGTTGCTCGGCATAGGCCAATGGGGTTAACCCACCCAGCCCTTTCTTCGGTCTCTCTTCGTTGTATTCCCTGCGCCAGGACTCAATCACTACCTTGGCGTGCGGCAGACTGGTGAACCAGTGTTCGTTCAGGCATTCATCACGAAAGCGCCCGTTGAACGATTCGATGTAGGCATTCTGATTGGGTTTGCCGGGCTCAATCAGAAACAGCTGTACACCTCGCTGATGAGCCCATGTCAGCATGGCGCGACCACAAAACTCCTTGCCATTGTCTGTGCGGATGGCCTTCGGCAGCCCGCGAGACATGGCCAGGCGATCTAGGATGCGCGTCAACGAAAGCCCGCCAATCGCTCGTTCTGGCACGATGGCGACAGCCTCATGGGTAGCATCATCCACCACGGTCAGGCTCTTGATGACACGCCCTTCAGCCGTGCGATCAAATACAAAGTCCATCGACCAGATCTGGTTGGCGGCCCGAGGGCGGCCCAGCGGCTGTCGATCTGCAATCGGGATCTTCTTGCGCTTACGCCTTTTCACCTGCAAGCGGGCTTCGGCATACAGGCGCTCCACACGCTTGTGGTTGACCACCTCGCCAGCCTGGCGCAGCTTCAAATAGATCATCGCGGCGCCATAGCGGCGATGCCGATGGACCAGGGCCACAATGCGCTCGCGCAGGCTCTGGTTGCGATCCGGCCTCGGTTGGTAGCGCAGAGCACTGGCGCTCATGCGCATCACCTGAAGCGCTCGTCGCTCACTCAAACCGCGTGCCGTCATGTGACGCACCAGCTCGCGACGGGAGGGTGCGCTCACCACTTTTTTCGCAACGCCTCGCGGGTGACTTCGATCTCCAGCATCGACTCGGCGAGCATTTTCTTCAGCCGGGTGTTTTCGCTTTCCAGCTCCTTCAGGCGCTTGGCATCCGACACACTCATCCCGCCGAACTTGCTACGCCAGAGGTAATAACTGGCCTC
Source organism: Pseudomonas sp. MF08817 (assembly GCF_059862705.1). Lineage (NCBI taxonomy): Bacteria > Pseudomonadati > Pseudomonadota > Gammaproteobacteria > Pseudomonadales > Pseudomonadaceae > Pseudomonas > Pseudomonas sp. MF08817. Next base: position 17,692 of record NZ_JCBCUY010000046.1, on the reverse strand, counting down.
CGAGAAGCCATGACGACGGCACAGCTCCTACAGCAAAGCAGATGACGGCTCGACGGTGATTCAAGCTATTCGCATCACAAACGGCCAGCGAGCGGTTGATACGGCAGCTGGGAAGGACGCAGTGCAGAGCAGGGGGGGATTCATGAATCAGGTCGCCTTTAAGGACTGTGGGCGTGTGAACTTTGCCAACACGGGGCATGGTGAAGGAGTTGTTCAAGGTATCCACACCGGGCGCGGGATGACTGCTAAATGCAAAATCCGAAACTGGGACGGTCAGTGGCATATTGTTGAAAGCAGATAATCGAAGCGAGCACAAAGGAGTAATCATGGAAGTTGTTGCAATCAAAAACCTTAAAACACTTAGTCATTCGCAGAAGGAAGAAATACTGCGGATGGCTGAACGCTATAGCCTAGATTTGGTCAACCGACCGATCAGCGCTGATCACCCTATGTTCGGCGTAGTTCGCGCCTGGATGCTGACTGATATCGCCCTTCAGCTTGATCCAGCAATTAGCCTTCAGATCAATTCTGAAGTAGTAATCGCTGTAAATGTCGCATCAAAAATTATAGGCTTCATGACCCTGAGCCGAGCTAATGACTCCGCAACTGCTTGTGGAATAAATTATATCTGCGTTGATTCAGCACATCGCAATCAGGGGGTCATGACTGCGATGATTGACAGCCTGAAACCACGCTTCACCGATATAGCACTCAGCTGCTTTCCAACACTCGTAGAAGCGTATGAAAAGATCGGATTCGTAATGTGCGAGGCCCAAGGAGCTCAAGTCGCTATGCGAATTGGGGACTCGTACAATATGAATGTCATCGATCCAAATTACTTGAACAATCAGCGTGCTGTTTCGCAAGAAGCACAACGCTTGATCAACGAGCTAGGCCCGAAGCGAGCAGTCGCTGTCAATGATGAGTATGACGCGGAAACAAAGCGCATCTCAAAGGAAGTCGCGGCTTTCGTTGAGCAACGCAGAACAGCGGCATCGCAAACGGACGACTGACCGACCAGCTACCGGCTCATACCCATCCCCATAGGTTGCTCAGGCAACGACCCGGCAGAACACTCACGTCACTTGCCGGGTTGGTTGCCCCCTCCTCCTCCTCAGTCCGTATCTCTCCGACCTCTCCTACTGTAATCGCACGCGGGTTTTCTCCGGGCTGGGACTTCTGCGTTCCTGGTAGGGTCAATCTGCTCGAGCGCGACTGTGGGCTAGGGTGTGGGACACCTCATTTGGGATTTCCCAATCGCCCTATAGATTCTGGCCTGTAGCCGTTTTGTATGGGGATACCTTATCCTCCTACATTCCGGCGAGATCTGGCGCGACCGCAGTATCAGCGCGCCTGCGAACCAACGAGCCGCGAGGAATTCGTAGTGAAAACCCATGATTCGAATGAGCACGCTCAAAGCGAGCCGATTTCTGGTGAGATTTACCACGTCACGCCAACCCGTCATCTCGAGTCCATATTTCGTGATGGCTTACGGCCGCAGATTGGGCCTCGCTCCGCGCTACTCGGTGAGGCCAAGGAAATGGTCTATTTCTTCGGGTCGATGCTGGCAGTAGAGGACGCACTCAGTAACTGGCTTGGTGAAGCGCTCGATGACGAGCCTGGAGCGATTTCCGTTCTTGCCGTCGATCGCTCAGGTTTACACCTCGTTTCAGATGGTGGGTACGAGCTTGCGTGTCCTCACCTCATTCGGCCGGAGAACATTTCTCTCGCTTTTCAGGATGATGTGCCGGCGGATGAAAGGAACGGCCCGGTGACCGGGGGGGCACCTCATGAGCAAACTAACCCCTAAGTTCGTCAAGGATGTCGACCAGCCCGGCTCCTACCAGGACGGAAGGGGGTTGATTCTTCGTGTATCAGCTACCCTGCGGAAGAGCTGGGTCTTTCGCTATATGCTGGCGAAGCAAAGGCACGATCTTGCCCTGGGTACGTTTCCTGCCTTGAGCCTCAGAGACGCACGACTGGAGGCTGACAAGTACCGACTCGATATCGCACGCGGCGTTGATCCAGCCGCTGAACGCGCGAAGGCCAAAGCTGCCAAAGCATCGCGAGCCACAACGAGCCACACATTTCGGGCGTCGGCAGAAAGGTACATACGCACGCATTCGTCGAGCTGGTCCAAGAAGCATCACCAGCAATGGCAGAATTCCCTCACGAAGCATGTCTACCCTGTCATAGGCGGATTTCGGATAGCCGAGGTCGACACGGACGATATCCTGGATGTGCTGACGCCGATCTGGAGCAAGATCTCGGTTACTGCGAACCGCATCCGGAATCGCATTGAGCTCGTGCTCGATGCAGCCAAGGCACTGAAGCTTCGGCAAGGCGAAAACCCCGCACGGTGGCGCGGTCACCTCGACAAGCTCTTGCCCAAGCAATCGCATACGGTAGTCCCCTTCCCGTCTCCGACACCTTCACGAACGGCCGAGCTGCTGGCCAGGCTCGACTCGCTGGATGGTGCAGCAGCTCGTGCTGTTGAGTTCGCAATTCTGACAGCAACACGTAACCAGGAGGTGAGTGGGGCCCAGTGGGCAGAAATAGATTGGGAGGAGAAAATCTGGTTGATCCCGGCAGAACGCATGAAAGCGGGCAAGGCTCACCGGGTACCACTTACTGACCAAATGATCGAGGTGCTACGGCAGCAGGTCGGAAAGCATGCCAAATGGATATTTCTCAACTCCTGGCGCACAGGCCCGATTCCCGGCAACGCAATGGCAAGGGTGCTCGATCAGCTCAAGGTCGATGGAGTGGTACCGCATGGGTTCAGATCTACTTTTCGGACGTGGGCCGCGGAAGAAACCGATCACCAGCGAGAGGTTTGCGAGATGGCTCTCGCACACACCCTCAACAGTAAGGTCGAAGCAGCATATAACCGAGGTGACTTGCTGGATAAACGCCGCGCTCTGATGGAGGATTGGGGTAGATTTCTTGCCGCCAATGCTACCCAGGTGAGGGGTAGAGTGTCGGAAGTTTCGGAGATGCCCCCTGATCCGGGGTCTGACCTGGCCAAGGTCCAGCCGGCTGCCTGACGGAGGAGATGATGGGCGCTCTGCTAGGAGCGCCCGAGTAACAGCCAGCTTATTCGCTGGCTTGGCCGAAGGTGGTGCCTCGAATATTGTTTGCCTCGTCGCAGATCCGAGCTACCTCCAGTAGTGCCTTCAGCGCTCTATCCTCCGTCTCCCTCGTGGCAAAGGCAATCATGAACCCATGCAGCAGGCCGGTGAGCATTGCCCCACTGTCAGCAACGTTTCGGTTCCCTGCAACGGCGGAAAATTGCTCCAGGAGGGCAGCAGGTGCCTTCAGAAGAAATTCCTGGCCGAGGGATTTTCCGATGCTTGCTGCATGAACACACTGGTGAGCCAAAGCTTCTTCAGGCGACATCGGTGTACCGTCATAATGCTCGAATGACGCCTTTACATGGTTGCGGCCGTGCATGCCGGCGGCGATGCTTTCAGCTCCCTGACGGATCTTCTCAACTGCAATACTGGCTATGCTGAAGTCTGTTTGGGCTTCATCCATAACCGCGGCCAACAGGCGTTCATCGACGTTTTCAGTGCTATCCATCTGATCCTCCGTTGATAGTTATTTACCTCCATTTCAAGTTCTCATTCAATTGGAAAAACCCAAGTTCCCGTGGGCAAATCGAGCTCATAAAAAAGGCCGGGATCACCGGCCTTGTATTCTGGAAGCTCAGCGCACGCGCCGGCTCACTGGGTTCGCCATGTCTCGACTACATCAGCGCCATGCTGTTGCTTCCACTCCTTGAGCGTCTTCTGGTTGCCGCCCTTGGTCTCAACGATCTCACCTGTGTTGGGGTTCCGATAGATCTTGACTGCTCGTTGGGCACGAGGTTTGCCAGGCTGATGGGAAACCTGCTTTCGATAGTCCGGGTCAAGAATCGCGATGATGTCACGCAGGTTCTTGCCATACTCAGACATCAAGGATCGCAGCTTTTCCTCGAACTCCATCTCCTTCAAAAGGGCTTCATTTCCGCTCAGCTTCTTCAGTCGGTCCTGAAGCTCCTTGATGGCTTCTTCTGTGGCTCGGTACTCGGTGATGAGGGACATCTTGTCTCCTTGGTTTTGGTTTCATGGCCTGAGCCGTGACGGGATGCGCCAGGCTTGCTAGGGCTGCTGGTTAAATCATGCCTGCCGTTGCAAGGAATGCATAGCCTGCAAGGAATCCGGCGGAAGGCCAGAAGGCATAAAACTGAATGTTGGCGAAGAGTTTCTTCTTCATGTCGTCCAGGAGGGCTAACCCTCCTCCTCCAAGCGGTTGATTTCGGCAATTACGCCCTGCATGTTTTCGATCGCAATTTCGGCGGCTTTCCGGGCCTTGCCGAACAGTGATTCCTTTCCTTCAAGCAGGGAGTCGAGGCGGTTGTTCTCGCGCCGGAGCTGCTTAGCAATGGCATCAAAGTCTTCACCCTCAGGGGGTTTCTTGCCCTGGAGCTTGAGTTCCATGGCTTCGGACTGCTTCAGCATCAGATCGCGAACAACGGTACGCTGAGTCGCGCTTTTTTCGTCGAACCCATTGATGCTTTCGAAAACCTTCACGGCCGCTTTCACACTGGACAAGGCTTTGGTGCCTACTTCGGACTTCCCTGCCTTGGTTTGAGTGGCTGCCTTCTCAGTATTCACGCCAGATGCACCATTGCTGCTCGAGGGAGCATTGTCACCTCCCGCCTGGCCGCCGGCGGCCTCGGCTGTCTTCTCTTCGGTGCAACCTTCAGCCATCTGCTGAGAAATACTCGCCGCCCCATCCGGAGCATCCGGAGCATCCGGAGCATCGTTCGTAGCATCTGAATCATCAGCCGAAGAATTGGACGCGGAGCCACCCTCGCCACCGAAGAGGTTCGGGCCAAAATCCATTATTGTGTCGTCCTGAGGTGTTTGCATGTGGGGTACTCCTTTTCTGTTCGGGCTTTAACCTATGAAATCACCCTTCCAAAAAATCCCAACCCTCACGTCTCCTCAGCGTATCTGGCCTGCATTTTTGCCTTCACCCGATTCTCCAGCCTCTTTGCTACGTCCACAACAAACGCAAGGAACTGAAGATCGAGGCCTTCCTCAACCTCATTCATGATGTCGTCGGCAACGCCCTCAGCTTCTCGACCAAACTGCATTCCTGCATCAGCCATTTCGAACAGTAGCTGAGCCGCTGGCTTTCTCTCCGAGGTATAGAAAATGTCCGACTCTTGCTCGATCGCGGCTATTTGGTTAGCCGGCGCTTCGTGTGCTGAATCAGCATCTTCATCATCGTCAAGCGGCACCGGCGGTGGCAGGTGACTGCTTTTTTCTGGGGGCGGAAGTGACTTATTGGACAACGCAGGTTTCGCTCTGCCCTCCTCTCTCATGTCCTTCGCGGCCTTACGTATTGCCTTAGGCCCGCGGCTACACAACTCTTGCTGAGCCTCTTTCTCGAGCTTAGCCACCTGTTCCGCGGCGGATACGCTCACTTCACCAGATTTGACAGCATCTAACAGCTCTTTGGTGCCGTCCCGGACAACCTTGCAGGCAGAAGACACAGAGCGTGGGCTGATACCCAGGACTTTGGCTGCCTCCTCAATAGCCATCTTTGCGGCTTCCAACTCCTGCCCGGCTGCTTTCTCCAGGTCAACAGTGATAGCGCTGTTCCCACGCAGTGAGGACAGCTCGGCAGCGATCAAAGCCCGTTGTGCTACGGTGAGCTGCCGGCGGTAGAGGTTCAAAGAGAGGACGTAACCCAGGGCATCATCTCCTGTGTATTCCTCTGTTCGTGGTTCGATCAGCAGATCCTTGCAAACGCGATATCGGTTACGCCCATCAAGGATCTTTCCTTCATAGAGAACGATCGGTGCACGCTGTCCGTTGGTATCGATATCTTCAAGCAGGGCTTCGTAGTCATCACCGATGATTAGCGGAAAAAGCTGAGCGTAATCGTGAAACGCCAAATCATAGCTTTGCATAAGCAGCTTCTCGTTCCGGGTTTTATCAAGGAACGATAAGTCGAACACATAAATAAATGACGCCTTTTCAGGTCGTTTTTGCGTCTGAATTTGCGGCCATCTTGCTGGCCTGCCTTCGACATTCGCGCAAAAAAAACCCTGCCGTTTAAGCAGGGGTTGTGATCTACAGAAGCCTAGGACAATAAATCTAAATCAATATTAAATCTTCTCTTGAAGTTGGCTTATTAATTCCTCGAGAGCTTCCTGATCTGGTTTGGTGTCAACGAATCTAAGCGACTTGTCTGAAAGGACTTCCATGACGCCCCATTTCAATTCATGTAAATCCTGGCCCGGCTCCGGTGGCGTCTCCCAGTAGGGAAAGCTTCTGACTACATGAGGCGGCATCTTTGTGATCATGGCTGAATCTCGGTATTTTCTGTCAAGGCAAAGGCTGCATGCTAATCAGTGTATAAATATACAGTCCTGCATCACTACACAAAAACGGCGTCAAAGGTTCGTCATCTTTTCAGCTCGTAAACTGGTTGCAGGACGGCAACACCTATAAAAAGTTGTCTCACAGCACAGCATAAGCTAGGGCCATGTCTACAGCAAACATTAGGCCATCACAGACCATTTAAGGCGTGATAAGTTTCATTAATTTGATGTTTTTTGAGCTTTTCTGAGCGCCGCTAAGCCGACCCGTTCCTACAGAAGGAAAGCGAACTGGCGGTGGTAAAAGCATAGGTTATCGCGGAGATCTATGTAGATCATTTCCCGTCCGGAGTATGGGATGGCCCGTGGATAGCCAACCTTTGAGCTTCTGAGCTAAGCCCATGGCGCTCGCCCTACTCTCCGCGCGCGCTCAAGCAACCAGGGAAGCGAATGAGCTTGTGCGCGTCCTGAATATCGACTCCGATCGGATCGAGCTCGGATCTAGGCATCGGCCACGGTTCATTCGCACTCACTCACCGACACCTTCGGCCTGAGCCAGCCTTGCCTGCGCACCTCTGCCATCGCCGCTTCCAGCTCAGGAATCGAGGAGATGTCGCAAGACACCGTTGGTTTTTTTCCTTTGCGGTCTGTCGGCAACTGCAATATGACCTGTTCAGGATCGCTCAGGGAGACCTTGAATTTTATGCTCGGGAGTCCGCTAAAGATGATGCTGGTCTTCGTTAGGTTCAGCTCAGCTGAAGCCTGCCGCACCTCACCTTCGTGCTCATACGCCAGCGAGATACGGTGTTTGGTTGAATTGCTCATAGATAACCCCTGGCGCTTGGTCTGCGCAAATTTGCGTGACGCTTAGTGCTTTGTTTTGAGCCCGCGCCTCGCCTCGGATGAACCGATCTTCGCTGCTCAACATGTGAATCCGCGCTGGGGCCGAACACTTCAGCCAGTGCTCTGAAATCACAGAAAACAGCTCGATACGGCTCAGGCCGAGCAAATGCTCAGGCTCAATCTTTGACAGCTGTGCGAGCGTGGTGAATCGTGTCTGCGGTTGCACCCTGAGCTCTGGTTGCGCGACTGCGGTTGCCATATATCCCTATCTCGAAGTCTGAAAACCATATTCTGTCATGGCATTTCGCCTTCGTGTTCGCGTTTTCTAACCAGTTTCGCGTCTGAAATAATTCATTACGACACTACTGATAATCATTCGCTTGTAATCAGGGAGCGATCAATGGTCTTCAAGAAAGCCTCAAATTGTTCCGCCAGCCGCTTCGCATCTACCGTTTTCTCGCATCGAAACTCGACTTTTTTCCCATCTACACGAACCTTGCCTATCCCACTGATTTCTTTATCGGTGAACTTGCCCGGCGTCTTCTGCTGATCACGCGAGGCAAGCTCCTTCGCTAACCATCGTAGGGCATGCTCCTGCGTCCATTGATGATCGCGCATAGAGGTAACTGCTTGCAGAAGCAGCGCCGGCTCGGTACGACTGAATTCAATGAAGTCCTTTGCCCATTTCCCGCCGATAAGCCCCGGATTCGTGTCGAGTATTGCTCGCACTTCCTCTGGCAGATCCATTAGGAGAAGACACCTGCTAACTATCGAATGGTTGACCCCTACCCTGCGCGCGAGAGCACGAATCGAGCTTTCCTCCCCTGCTCGCATGATCGCGGCATAAGAACGGCCGCGCTCATACTCGGTCAGAGCTTCCTGTCCCTCGTTGTCGGTTAGGGCCAGAATCTTCGCCATTGCATCCGTAACGGAGCGTACATAGGCGGTCACGGTTTCCCTGCCCAGCAGCTTGTGAGCACGCCAACGGCGCTCGCCGCCGATCAACTCATAAACTCCATCCCCGACAGGGCGGACCGTCAACGGCTTTACCAGTCCAACAGAGGCGATCGAGTTCGCTAGATCCTCAATAGCTGCTTCGCTGAAGGTCAAACGAGGTTGAAACGGAGATACCCGAATCGAATCGACCTTCACCTCAGCAAGAACGCCGCTGTCACTTGCGGCAACAGCCTCATCATTATGACCTGGTGCTGGAGCTAACACTGCGGCCGGACTTGGCGCACTGACCTCCTGTTCTGCCCGTTGTGCGGCGAGCATGTCTGCAACGGAGACCCTGAGATTAGGCTCAGCAATTTCCGCGGGTGGGCGAACTCCAGTGACCCATTGAGGGGGGGTCTTTTTTTGACCTGGGTAATCCTCCGACTTGGCCATATTTCCTCCGAAACCTAGTGGTGGTGCTCCGAGCACCACTCAATTCTCAAGATTTAAGTGGTGCTCCGAGCACCATTATTTTCTGATTTTCGCTGGTGGTGCTCCGAGCACCACTCAAATCTAACGACCCTGGTGCTCCGAGCACCACCTCAATCACTGCGCGGCCAGATCGCGTATTCGTTTCAGCGCTTCACCAAACACGCTGCGCATCGAGTCAATCGTTTTGGAAGACGCACCTTTCCAGACAAGCAGGGGAACGCCTTGATCAAGTGCTTTTCCGTAATCCTCGGAGTAATAGAGTTTTTCCTCTGATACCCGACCAGGGAAAAGATCATTCAGGACAACCAGGTTACTGAGGATGCGTTTGCGGTTGCGGATGAACATCGTAGGAATAGCGAGCACTCCTGGAGAGCGGCGATACGCTTTCGCAAATCGGACCATCCAGTCGTTAAGCCGCATCAGAGCCCGGAACGAAAATTTGTCCATCCGCACGGGGCAGAGCACAAAGTCGCTGGCAACGATAGAGTTCTTGGTGAGCCTGGAGGCGGTAGGCGCGTTGTCGAACAGAATCACATCATAAGAGGAGATATCGACACCTGGGATTTCTCCGCTACGCGCCCGCTCAAGCCACCCGGCGTACCAGAAGTCCATGTTATTTTCGGCATCGAGTGCGACGGCCAGGTCTTCAAGGTATGCATCGGCAGGAATCAGGTGTGGCCCGTTTTCACCGAATGGCTTCTTGACCACTTCCTCGAAAGTCATCGGATCAAAACATCTCACCCGGAGATCGGGACTCAGGAGGCTACCAAAGTGGCCGGCGACATAGCGATCGGCAGGTATTCCCATTGCCTCGAGATCTGATAGTGCGAGATCTGGATCGTAGCCAAACACGCTGGACGAATCGCCTTGAGGATCGTTATCAACGCAAAGCACCCGCAGACCCGCGAGCTGAAGATATACAGCAAAGTTGACCGAGGTTGTCGTCTTTCCAGTGCCGCCTTTCTGCACGAACGTCGAGATAACAATCTGCCGGGGCAATCCCTTTGTGTAGCCTTTCGCTCGTCGAAGCGCGGCGATGTCAAAAATGTCGCGAAGCGTGTAAGCCCTGGATGTGACGGTTCCTCGCGGAACCCGCCGAATCTCGATGCCGTTTTCGTCTTCAATATCCTTGAGGCGCCGGGTTGTAAGGCCGAAGCAGTCGGCCGCGAACTGGGGGGGATAGAGGAGGGCGTCGAAGTCGGTGTAGTTGACCGTTTCTTCTTCAAACTGCTCGCTTGACTGCTGCATGACAATCCCTGCATTTGCTGAATACAGGGTGGATGATAATACGTAAAGCCGTATTTTCAAGGCTAAATCATGGTAGGGGTGTTTTTTACGCTGCTTATCCCGAACTGAAGGCTGGTTTTTGTGCCTATCAGTTCGGGTTTAGGGCTAGATTTTATGGTTAGACGCGAACTGGCTTTTGCATGAAGAGAGGAGGGCAGTTCTGTGATCTGGTTAGGCGTACTGTTTTTGAGCTTGGGTGCGTGCGCGTTTGAAGTCGGCGCTGATGTAGTTGACAGTGAACTGAGTGTCCAGTGGATGCGATTCGACAACCACCTCGGTGGAGCCAGATAAGAAGGTCACGTTTTCAAAGCCAAGGCCGGATTCATCAGTGCTGATTTGCAGTTGGTTCCTGAAGCCATTTAGCACCTCCTCCAGATGGAGCTTGTCAGCTTTTACCGTAGCTACATCCAGGACCCCTTCAGCATTAAAGGCCAGTTGAATGTCACTGACGCCCTCGAGATTGACCTCCCACTCTGAAAGGTTCAGTACCGGCCCGCCGGTGTAGGAAGTACCAATCTTGTCGATGATGGTGTAGTGCTGCTGGACGTCTACGATCGTCGTAACGCCTACAGCTAGGCTTACCGGCTCCGGCGCTATAGCAGCCATGCTGAGCAGATAAGCTGCGACGCCCGCGAAAGCGGCAGTATTCATTGGGTTCCTCCAGGTCGTGTTCGGTTGGGATCATTTTCTCCTCGCCGACCTGGTGGGTGTGCTGCTTTCGAACCGAATTGTCGTCGGAAAAACGGCCTTCGGATTCTGAGTCTGCTTTTGGCTTCGGTTTTGGCCTTTGCTTCTCAACCTTCAGAAAAATTAGCTTTCCAGTTTTAAAAGCCTTTTAACTGTTTTTCTCTTGTTGTTCTCTTGTTTTTAGAAGGCTGGAGCCCTTGTGCCACGGGGCCTCCAGAGGACCATCGACTACAAATTACGGCATTGCGACTACAGATTCCGGCATTGCGACTATGGATTCCGGCTGATGCGACTACAGATTCCGGCTGATGCGACTACAGATTCCGGCCGTTATCCACAGGCCGGATAGGAGGGCCTGGGTTGCGCCTAACGACTACAGATTCCGGCTGTTGGGTGGCCCACGTAGCACGAGTTTGATTTTTCATGGCTCGATTTCAAGCCATTTTGTGCTCTGAATTTGCCAGCGTGGGCTAAGGCTTCGCCAAAAAAACTATAACTCATTGATTTTAATAGATATTTGCATGATTTCGTCGTTTATTTGACGTTTATCCCTGTGCTGCCCCATGCCCGCGTTGAATCGCCAATAAATAGTCTTCCCAGTCCTCATCTGAACCTATCGACTACAGATTACGGCTGCTGTAACAGCCATCCGCCCGATACGACTACAGATTACGGCTATGCCTGGACGGGCGTTACCAGGCAGCAGTGGCATCCAATTCTTTGCTATCGACTACAGATTACGGCTGCGGATCGAAGGTATCGCGCACCATCGACTACAGATTACGGCTGTGTACGCGCCGGACGGGAGGCCAATCGACTACAGATTACGGCTTCCACCTATCGACTACAGATCCATGTACCGTCGAGCTATCTGAATAGGTGGTTGGCTGTAAGGCCCATGGTTACTGGGGGGTTAGAGATTAGACGACTCCTGGGTATCGACTACAGAGGAATCTCTCTGTAGGGTTCCGTTATTAATCGTAGGGCCAGACATGTCCAATTTACCCAAACCTACCAAACCGGAACCTAAGCCGCTCCGGGTCACGAAATCCAATACGCTGATTACCGCGTCGTACCGGCTGACCCTCAACGAGCAGCGGTTGATCCTCGCGGCTATCAGCAAGCTCGATCCACGAAGGCCCATGCCGAAAAAGGTGTCCGTGTCGGCCGTGGACTATTCGGATATCTACGGCGTCCAGCTCCGGCATGCCTATGAGCAGATGAAAGTGGCAGCTGATGAGCTGTACGAGCGCGACATCAAGACCTTTGACGGGTCCGGCATGGAGCGGAAGCGCTGGGTTGATCGGGCCAAATACCTGGATGGTGAAGGTCGCGTTGAGTTGTCGTTCACCATTCATGTCATGCCCTATCTCACGATGCTGTACAGCAAAGTGACTAGCTATGATCTACGGCGGGTAGCCTGCCTGGACTCGAGCCATTCATTCCGGCTGTTCGAGATGTTGATGCAATTTCGGAAGACTGGATGGGCCTACATCGAGGTTGAAGCCTTGCGGGTAGCCCTTGGCTTGTCGGATGCCTATCAACGATTCAATAACCTCCGCCAGAGGGTCATAGATCCGGCAGTTGAGGAGCTGAAGACAAAGAGCAATCTGGATGTCAGCTACGAGTTGAGAAGGGAAGGGCGGAAGGTGATCGCTATCAAATTCACCTTCTGTGATCTCGCACAGCTCCCGCTTAATCTGGAACTTGACCCTGAGGATCTTCCACCGCTTCCTGAGTATGACCCTGCCGAAGAAAGCGAATGGCTGGTCACTAAGCCCCTGGGCGAGTTGGCTGAAGCTCAGGAAGCTGGACTGCTGTTCGCTGTTTCGGCGGAGGAAGAAGATCAACCTGATTAGCATGCGTCGTCATCTTACGACCGTTTGTGCCTTTGTGAGCAGTGTCGCCGGTGCTTTTTCCCGCCCATGTCGTCATTTGCCGCCCTTTAAGTGCCGCTCCCACAAAAAACCCGCCTTAATGGCGGGTTTTTCTTAGCCCGGTCTGGAGCGTGCAGGGCTCAGTAATTAGGCACAAGCGTGAAGAGGCTTCGCCGCCATTGGCATACATCCTCGCCTGTTGCTCGGCCAGCGGTTTTGAGCGCGTCGAAGACGCTCAAAGCAAACGACATTGCAGCCTGGTCATCTTCGTGAAGGTCGACAATCACAACAGGAAACTGGTCGCCGTCATCAGCATCTGGTGTTGCTATGGCGACTGTCTGAATTCCCCAGGTGATACCGTCATCGTAAGGCTCTACAACAAATCGCTTGAGCCGGCGAATCATGCCCTCACGAATCATCTGAATCAGATCGGTGCAGACCGGCTCCGATTGGCGCTGCTGGAAAAGTTGGATGGCTGTCATAAGCTACGGCTCCCTTGATATGCGCTCATCCTGCCAGCAGACCCGTAAATCCCAAACGGAACTCCCCTGTCTTTGTTCGGCATCAGATTGGTGGCGAACCCTAGCATTCTTTTCCTCCCAGGCAGGGCGTCCTATTTCCGGCGTGAGGTGGCGGAAGATCAACGAGGGTGGGAGTGGCTACGCAGAATGCTGTTTGCATGCCAGAAACATCACCGTCCCAGCACTCGCATTCGGCATCCCAAGCTTCGCGATTAAAGTCGAAGGTTGTCCCGAGATCAACAGTCCCATCCAGGGTGGGGTATGCCCCTCTCAAGGTTCCGTTGATCAGCACCGCGTAGCAATCGTCGCCGATTTGCAATGCTTTCCCTGGATTGGCTTCAAGATGACGCTGATAGGAAGAAAGGGTCTCGTCGTAAGTCATGGTTGCTGCTCTGATTCCGGGTGTGAGAAGACATTGCCAGCTCTACAGAAAAACCCAAATCCTGAAGAGGACAGAGCTAGCAGCCCCCCGCTTGGGTTTGTGCGTGGCTATGCAACCATGGAGCCATATCAGAACGGAGATCCAAGGGATGAACTTCACCCACGAACAGGAGCCAGCGATTAACTCGTTGGCCCGTATCGTCAAGCTGGTGGCTTTTGCTGGAACAGGAAAGACCACTACGCTTGTTGGCTATGCCAAGGCTCGGCCTCAATGCCGTCTGCTCTACCTCTGCTACAACAAAAGCGTCGAGATTGCTGCCAAGCAAAAATTTCCGCCGAACGTGACGTGCAAAACAGCCCACGGCTTGGCTTATGCGTCGATCGGATCGAAGTACAGACACAAGCTTACGAGCAACCTGCGCCTGACCGACATCGCAAGGATTATCGGCTCTCAGAACTGGGAATTGGTGCGCAGCGTGCAAGAGACGCTGAACAATTATTTGGCCAGCGCGGATGACGACATCGAGCTATGTCACTGCCCCGTCAACAAGCTCAAAACGGAGCGAATGAAGCGCGCCGCCGGCAGCATCGTAGAAGGAGCCAGGCAGCTTTGGTTGCAAATGTGCGACATCCATAACGAGGCTGTGAATATTACGCACGACGGGTACCTCAAGCTCTGGGCCCTGTCGAAACCGAACTTGCGGGACCGTTACGATATTGCGCTTGGAGATGAGGCACAGGACATCAATCCAGTGATTGCTGGTGTGCTTGCGCAGCAGGCGGCATACGGTATGGGTGTAGTCGTCTGTGGTGATGGCCATCAGATGCTCTACCGTTTCAGGGGGGCTGTAGATGCTCTCAATGCAACCTGGCTCGACAAAGCGGAAGTCCATTACCTCACTCAGTCGTTTCGATTCGGGTCTGCCGTTGCGCACGTGGCCAACATGGTTCTCGCGTTCAAGGGCGAATCCCGCCAACTGGCTGGGCTTGGCGGCGAGACTCGTGTTTCTAAGGCATTACCAGCTGACCTTGAACATCGAACCGTACTCTGCCGCACGGTAGTTGGAGTGATCGAGACGGCGCTGGCCAATGTAGAGGCCGGTGCAAAGATCTACTGGGTTGGGGGGATCGATGGTTACAACCTCCAGGATATTGAAGACCTACATGCTCTATCAAAGGGGTGGCGTGACCGAGTGAAGGGGAAAAAACTCCTCCAGGAATATCCTGATTACGATCTCTACAAGCAGATTGCCGATGAAAGCCAAGACCCCGAGATGAACCGTTCTATCAAGATCATCGAGCAGTACAGCGCGGATCTTCCGGAGTTGTTTGCCAAGCTGCGGCGCAATGCTGTCACCGATGAGCTTGAAGCCACCATCACTCTCAGCACCGCGCATCGCTCGAAGGGCTTGGAATGGGATGCTGTGCAACTGGCTGAGGACTTCACCTTCGATCCATTCAATCCGGACAACGAAAAGGAACCATGGATTGATGAAATGAACCTCCTCTACGTCGCGTGTACGCGTGCTATGCGGGTTCTGGCTGTCAACTCGACGATGTTGGAGATCATGAAAGAGTTCGTCGACCGGCGTGACGGCCGCAAGCCAAATACCCCGATGGTTTTCAGAAAGAAACAGGCTGCTGCCGCGTAGTGCTCCTCGATCATTGGGTTATCCGGGGCTCGTACTAGGATCGGATTTGACCATTAGGTTGCCGATGGAGCGTAGATGAGTCAGAAAAAGCCAACCCAGCGGGATCTGGACCTGCTAGCGATGCCGAGCATTGCCAGCCAGCTACCTGTTTGCTTTGAGAATAAAACAGCCTGGCATGAGTTCGTCGGCGAGTGCCGCGGCTGCAACCAGCCCATCCCGGATGAGCATCTGAGAGGAGCTGTTACCCGACCGGCGCAGCGGTGTTTCACGATAGAAGCGAGTGGCCACTGCGCGGAGTGCAAGAGCATCACCAGGTTCCTACTTCGGCTTCATGATGATTTGACGGCTTCAGGCCCTATGAACGGGGTGTGGCAGACATGGAAACCGAAGCGGAAAAGCGTCTTCAGTTGGCTGCTTCGACTCTTGAAACCAACCCGCTAATCACAGGAGATATTCTCATGCCAATTTCTACAGGCCAGGCAGCTTTGCTTCAGCAGCTGCGTGATCAAGGCTATGTAGTCTTGCTCGTTGAGCCGAGCGAAACTGAACACATCAGTCGAGAAAGGTTGGAGAGCCGTTTGCGGGCCGATGCAGCCGATCACATTGAGGATCTGTTGTCCCTTGAGGCAGTCCGAGTTCGTTGAGCTGACACGTAGCAAATAAAGCCCGCCTCGAGCGGGTTTTTTTGTGAGCGGATTTTGGGATACTCGATAATACCACCCCTTCAATCGCGAGATGGCTTTCGCACCCTCGGGGTCGCTTCTGGTTAACATGGAGCGGAGGGGGAGGAGGGCGCAACGGATAGGCGCAGTGAAGGGGTGGTATTATGAGGATTCCTAGATGACTGACGCAATTGTTTCCGCTTACGAGCGCTTGGTCGAAACGGTTGGGGCTTTCAATGAGAAGTGGCCCACATTGGTTGTCGGCGGGATGATATGGCGCATCCCGCTCCTCACTGAACAGAGGACGCCATCTCGAATCAGTGTCCAGGTGCTGACAGGAAGTGACGCAATCAAGGTCGCTGTAGAGGCGCTACGCGAATTTGAGCGCGATCTCGGCCAGGCTCCAGGTACCGTGCTGCGTTTGCCGGGGTACTTTATCCTCTCCGGATCGATACTCGATGAGGGTAGGGCGGTGAATCGCTGCAAGAGCGAGCTGGTGGACGCGATCGAGGCTGAGCGCCTGTTTCGCAACGTCGCCGTCAGCCGTCGCTCCCACATCATGCGCCAGGCCCTGGGGAAAAATTTCTCTCTCAACCAGCTGAAGCGCGCAATTCAGGTGTTTGATGCAGCTCCAAGACAGATCACATTCACCTGGGCCGGTCACACCTCAGGAAAAGAGCGTGTCACTGTTGGCCACGTCCGTGAGGTACTGCTCGCCGAGGCCCATGAAAAGGCTATGGCCACCGGCGAGCCGGTGGTGAATAGCCCCCAATGGATCGATCTACGCAGCATCGCGAACATGGCTGAAACCGATGTGTTGGATGTGCCCAAGCCTATCGCTCCGCATCCACGGGCCATGCTGTGGTTTTCCGAGCGCAGCCGTTACGACGCAATGCTCCATGCCAACCTCCCATTCTTTGTACTTGACGGGCAACCTGCTGCAAGAATCGTTGGCCTCAAGGACTTCGATAGAGACGCGCGATCAGCAAAACGGCCTGACGTAAAGCAGCGATTGCCGGCACTCCCTGGGGGGCGCTTTTTCGTAGCCTCATCCAGTGCGGAATCAGTTGCCCAAGAGCCCAGCGCGCCGGATGGGCTTGAGGTGCTATCGACGTACCGAGAGTCGGTCAAAGACACCGCCGGACGGAAATAGATTTTCCTTATTTATCAATAAGTTATTCGCATAATAAGGATTATGTTAAACGAATAGCACCCTAATAATTAGGACGCAAAGAATATCCCTCATTGCTCTGAGCTGTTCAAGCCCCTCTTGAACCGCGTACGCTCCGCTGAGGCCGCTGCATCCCGCTAGCGGCCTGAAATGGAGATAGACAAGATGATGATTGATGGCGTTGAGAAACGAATCGAAGCCGGCGTGAATACGGCCCTGGACATGGTTGAGGTACTGGTTGCAGCTGGCCAGCCCCTCAAAGCTGCGATTGCCACCTCGCGAATACTCACGATGGAGGTTGTCCGCGAGTCTCTGGCAAAGAACCTGGCAAACAAAAGCGGCTCGGTGATTACTCACACCTTGGCCACTACGCCAGCCGAATCTGGGCCGGTACCGGCCCAGCACAGCACCAAAACGAAACAGCACCAGACCGTTGATTGATCATCGAGCCCGGCCGGGAGGTCTTCACGATACACCCGGCCAGGTACACAGTACGCCCCCTCGCTTGACTCATCTCCTCAGCACGGGCTGTAGCGCCCGGAAAGGTGCCCTGGAAGCTCAGGAAGGGATAACCCCTAGCACCCAGCGCTTCAAGCCGCATATGCCTCCTATCGGCAGTTTCCGGCCCGCTTGAACCCCGCGGCTTCGGCGTCCGCAGCGCTCTCAAACTCTACGCGGTTTGGGGATGTAAGCCGGAACCCCAGAAATTTCCGTCACCCTAGTTGGGTGGGCTCAACACTCGTGTCACCAGCTACCTTCTGGAGAATCGAGCTCGGCCATCCCTCCCTGGACGGGCATCGCTCGACG
>NZ_JCBCUY010000045.1:0-33493 GCF_059862705.1 Pseudomonas sp. MF08817 | reverse complement strand
TCAGGCGCGACTCTCATCGTGGCGCTGGGGCCTGCCCCAAACAGACGCCGGATAGATTTAAGCAAGCCAACCACACCACCCGTTAATCAGTATTGCAAAAATGGGGGTGACCATAGATTTTTGTGGGTGATCGCTTTAGCCGCGCGCTTTCTCAATGAGGGCGATGTAGTCCTCGGCATTGCGCTGGTCTTTTATCAGGGCGATGAAGTCGTGGCCCTGCTCATCCTTGCCGCTCAGGTCGTAGCCGGCCTCGACGAAGAACACCAGAAAGCGCTCGAAGTCGTCGATGCGCAGGCCGCGGTAGGCCTTGATGAGTTTGTGCAGCGACGGCGAAGTGCCATCGGCCGGCTCAAAATCGAGGAACAGCTTGATCTGCGCATCGCCAATCTCGTCACCAATCAACTGTTTTTTATCTTTACGCATTGCCGACTCCAGCTCGCAGACATTTCACGGGGCGGGCAGTTTACCCCCCGCGCCCCCCGGGCCTCAACGAACAACGCTCAGCGCTTGCGCACCGCCCCGGTATGCAAGTCGGCCCAGACGTGGCCGTTGGCGTAGCTGAGGAACTGGCAATAGACCGTCTCGTTGCGCAGCAGGTCCATCACCACGCGGTACTGCGCCACAGGGTAAGAGAGGGTGAGGGTCTTGGTCTTGGCATCGAACTGCGGCTTTTTCAGGCTTTTGCTCTCGCCATCGAAATTGACCAGCACCTGGCTGATGACCGCGCCTTTGTTCAGCGGCTTGCCCTTGAGGCGGATCATCAGCGGCGAGGTGATGGGGATTGGCTGCTGGCTCGACTGGCGCTGGCTGCCGACGACCACCGCGTACTCGGTCACCTGCAACAGTTGCTGCTGTTCGGGGGCGGCGGCGCGCAGTGTCAGGTCATCGGGCGGCAGGAACTGCCCATGCAGGGGCGTGGCCGGCGCGGCGGCCAGGGGCAGGCTCAAGGTCAGCAACAGGGCGGCGCAGCAGCGGGTCAAGCAGCTCATGGCAGGCTCCAAGGTCGGGGCCGGCCACTCTAGCATGTGGATCTTTGAGCACCGCCATCCTGTGAGCCCGCGTCTACAGGGTTGCCTGCCCCACAGAAGGCAGGGCTTACATGCCTTTGACGGCGAAGATCCCGTTGGCGTTGCGCCAGTAGCCTTTGTAGTCCATGCCATAGCCGAAAATGTAGCGATCGATGCACGGCAGGCCGACGAAATCGGCTTTCAGGTCCGGGCGGGCCTTGCGGTCGTGCTCTTTGTCGATCAGCACGGCGGTGTGCACGGCGCGAGCGCCGGCGTGTTTGCAGAAGTCGATGATCGCGCCCAGGGTGTGACCCTCGTCGAGGATGTCGTCGATGATGAGCACGTCGCGGTCGATGAACGAGACTTCCGGCTTGGATTTCCAGAACAGCTCGCCGCCGCTGGTTTCATTGCGGTAGCGGGTCGCGTGCAGGTAGGAGGCTTCGAGGGGGAAGTCCAGGTGGGTCAGCAGCTTGCCGGAAAAGATCAAACCACCGTTCATCACGCAGAACACCACCGGGTTGCGATCGGCCAGTTGTTCATTGATTTGTGCACCGACGCGAGCGATGGCCGCCTCGACTTGCGCTTGCGTGTACAGGCAGTCTGCCTCGCGCTTGATTTGACGGATATGGTCGAGATCAGCGGACATGGCGCTCTCCAGAAGGTGGCGGATTCGGAAAAGCGGGGGAAGGTACGCCTGCAACGAGGCCAGATCAAGCCTTTATGGACTAACGTACAGGATGTCTATAGGACATCACCCTCGGATAGATTATTCTAGGCCGGTTTTTTTGCCCGCCGCCGGAGCCTTTCCCCATGCCCATCCGTGAGATCCGCCACCCGCTGATCCGACACAAACTTGGCCTTATGCGCCGCGCAGACATTAGCACGAAGAACTTTCGCGAGCTTGCTCAGGAAGTCGGTGCGCTGCTGACCTATGAGGCGACCAAAGACCTGCCGCTCGAAAGCTACGACATCGACGGCTGGTGCGGCACCGTATCCGTGGAAAAAATCGCCGGTAAGAAAATTACCGTCGTGCCGATCCTGCGTGCCGGCATCGGCATGCTCGAAGGCGTGCTCAGCCTGATCCCGGGCGCCAAGGTCAGCGCCGTGGGCGTGGCCCGCAACGAGGAAACCCTGCAGGCGCACACCTACCTGGAAAAACTGGTACCGGAAATCGACGAACGCCTGGCGATGATTATCGACCCGATGCTCGCCACCGGCAGTTCCATGGTCGCCACCATCGACCTGCTGAAAAAGGCCGGTTGCCGCGACATCCGCGCCATGGTCCTGGTGGCCGCGCCCGAAGGCATCGCCGCCGTGGAACTGGCGCACCCGGACGTGACCATCTACACCGCCTCCATCGATGAACGCCTGAATGAGCATGGCTACATCATTCCCGGCCTGGGCGATGCCGGCGATAAGATCTTCGGCACCAAGCAGAAGGACGCGTGAGCATGCAGGACGAGTTCAACGACCCGCTGTGGCGCACGGTGCTGTCCGGCGCCCAGATGCTTTTCGTAGCGTTCGGCGCGCTGGTGTTGATGCCGCTGATTACCGGCCTCGACCCCAACGTCGCGCTGTTCACGGCGGGCCTGGGGACTCTGCTGTTCCAAATGGTCACCGGGCGCCAGGTGCCGGTGTTCCTGGCCTCAAGCTTTGCCTTCATCACCCCGATCATTCTCGCCAAGGGCCAGTTCGGCCTCGCGGCGACCATGGGCGGCGTGATGGCGGCGGGTTTTGTCTACACCTTCCTGGGCCTGGCAGTGAAGATCAAGGGCACCGGTTTCATCGACCGCTTGCTGCCGCCGGTGGTGATCGGCCCGGTGATTATTTCCATCGGCCTGGCCATGGCGCCGATCGCCGCCAACATGGCGATGGGCAAGGCTGGTGACGGCACGGAGCTGATCCACTACCAGACCGCCATGATGATCTCCATGCCGGCGCTGCTCACCACCTTGATCGTGGCCGTGTTCGGCAAGGGCATTTTCCGCCTCGTGCCGATCATTTCCGGGGTGTTGGTGGGGTTTGCCATGGCGTTTTTCTTCGGCGTGGTTGATACCGCGAAAATCGCCGCCGCGCCTTGGTTTGCGCTGCCGCAGTTCACCGCACCGGAGTTCAACTGGCAGGCCATCCTGTTCATCGTCCCCGTGGCGCTGGCCCCGGCCATCGAACACATCGGCGGTGTGATCGCCGTCGGTAGCGTGACCGGCCGCGATTATCTGAAAAAGCCTGGCCTGCACCGCACCCTGTTCGGCGATGGCATCGCCACCACGGCGGCCGGCCTACTGGGCGGCCCACCCAACACCACCTACGCCGAAGTCACGGGCGCGGTGATGCTGACCAAGAACTACAACCCGAAAATCATGACCTGGGCGGCGATCTTCGCCATCAGCCTGGCGTTCGTCGGCAAGTTCGGCGCGCTGTTGCAGAGCATTCCCGTGCCGGTGATGGGCGGAATTTTGTGCCTGTTGTTCGGTTCGATTGCGGCGGTGGGCATGAACACCATGATCCGCCACCAGATCGACCTGGGCGAGCCGCGCAACCTGGTGATCGTCTCCGTGACCCTGGTGTTCGGCATTGGCGGTGTGCTGGTCGGCACCGGCACCGGCCCGGACGACTTCGGCCTCAAAGGCATCGCCCTGTGCGCCATTGTCGCGATTGCGCTGAACCTGCTGCTGCCGGGCAATGACGGCTGGAAGAAAAAAGCACCGGATGAGCCGTTGCTGTAACCGGCCTCAGGAAGGTCATCGCGGGCAAGCCCGCTCCCACAGAGGAATGTGAACACCTGTGGGAGCGGGCTTGCCCGCGATGCGTTTAACCAGGCTTACAACGCGATGGGTGCCCTTTCACACAGGGCATTCAACGCCACGGCCCATTGCAGGTCGTCATTCAGGCAGGGCACCAGCACCAGCTCTTCACCACCGGCCTGGCGGAACTGTTCGCGACCGCGATCACCAATCTCCTCCAAGGTTTCGATGCAATCGGCGACGAACGCCGGGCACATCACCAGGATTTTCTTCACCCCCTGCTTGGCCAATGCATCCAGGGTCGCCTCGGTGTAGGGTTCGATCCACTTGGCGCGGCCCAGGCGCGACTGAAACGACACCGACCACTTGCCGTCCGCCAGGCCCATGCGCTCGGCAAACGCTGCCGCGGTGCGCAGGCACTGGCTGCGATAGCAGGTAGCAACCACTTGCGGTGGCGCATTGCGACAGCAGTCGCTTTGCCCTTCGCAGCAGTGGCCCGGGTTGAGTTTTTTCAGGTGCCGCTCGGGCAAACCATGGAAACTCAGCAGCAAGTGGTCGTAACCCTGGGCCAAGTGCGGCTTGGCGCTGGCCACCAGGGCCTCGAGGTATTCAGGCTGGTCGTAGAACGGTTGCAGAATCGAGAACTGCACATCCAGGTTCTTGTCGCGCACCACCCGCTTGGCCTCCTCGATCACCGTGGTCACGGTGCTGTCGGCAAACTGCGGGTAGAGCGGCGCCAGGGTGATCTTCTTGTGGCCCTGGGCCGCCAGGCGCGTCAGCGTGGTTTCCAGGGACGGCTCGCCGTAGCGCATCGCCAGTTCCACCGGGCCGTGGCTCCACTGCGCGCGCATCGCCTGCTGCAAACGGCGGCTGAGCACCACCAGCGGCGAGCCCTCTTCCCACCAGATCGAGGCGTAGGCGTGGGCGGACTGCTCGGGGCGCTTAATCAGGATCAGCGACACCAGCAAACGCCGCACCGGCCAGGGCAGGTCGATAACGTAAGGGTCCATCAGAAATTGGTTGAGATAACTGCGCACATCCGCCACCGAAGTAGAGGCGGGCGAGCCCAAGTTGACCAGGAGCAACGCGTGATCGGTCATGCAACGTCCTATATCAAAGGCGGCTGGTCACATCGTCCAGGGCCGCACGTACATCATTGAATTCAAAGGTAAAACCCGCCGCCAGCAAACGCGCTGGCGTGGCCCGCTGGCCACCGAGCAACAGTAAAGACAACTCCCCCAGGCCAACCCGCAAGGCGAAGGCCGGCATCGGCACCACTGCGGGGCGGTGCAGCGAGGCGCCCAGGGCCTTGGCAAATTCGCGATTGCGCACCGGTTTCGGCGCGCAGGCATTATAAGGACCGCTGGCGTCTTGCTGGTGCAGCAGAAAATCGATCAAGGCCACTTGGTCGTTGATGTGGATCCAGGGCATCCATTGTCGGCCATTGCCGATGGGCCCGCCCAGCGCCAATTTGAACGGCACCAGCAAGCGCGACAAAAAGCCGCCCTCCTGCGACAGCACCAAGCCGGTGCGCACCAGCACCACGCGTACACCTAAGGCTTCGGCGCGCTGCGCGGTTTCTTCCCAGGCAATGCACAACTGGCTGGCGAAATCCTCACTGACCGGCGGTGAATCTTCGGTCAACTCACGCTCGCCGCCATCGCCGTACCAGCCCACGGCCGAGCCGCTAATCAACACCTGCGGCCGTTGTGCGCGGCTTTGCAGCCAGGCCAGCAGGGTTTCGGTGACGCCGATGCGGCTGCTCCAGAGCAAGGCCTTGCGTTTGTGGGTCCAAGGCCGGTCGGCGATGGGCGCGCCCGCCAGGTTGACCAGCGCATCCACCGGCTCTGCACCCAACGCCTCAAGCTGCCCGATGCCCCGCACACCCGCGCCACACAGCCCCGCGACCGCGTCCGGCCGACGGCTCCAAACGGTCAAGCGGTGCCCCTGTGCCAGCCAGTGATGGCAGAGCTGGCGCCCTATCAAACCCGTACCGCCGGTCAGCAATATGTGCATGAGGTCTTCCTCGCGTAACGTTCAATCCGGATCACTGGTCTATTTTTAAAAGCAGGGATCTTTTTGATATCAGGCAGTCCTAGGGTTAACCATAGGACAATCTGTCGGATCAAGAACGCTAAAAGTTATACCAAAAAACAATATTGTACAGCTTTGATTGACGGCGTAGTCTCTGTACTCACAGGTAAACGAGGCCCCCCTATGACTGTACCCATCGCAATCATCGGCGCCGGCATCGCCGGCCTTTCCGCCGCCCAGGCCCTTCGCGAGGCCGGGCACAGCGTGCACCTGTTCGATAAAAGCCGCGGCCCTGGCGGGCGCATGTCCAGCAAGCGCAGCGATGCCGGTGCGCTGGACCTCGGCGCCCAATACTTCACCGCCCGCGACCGCCGCTTCGTCACCGAGGTGCAGCGCTGGCAAACCCAGGGCTGGGTCGCCGAATGGACCCCACAGCTGTACAACTTCCAGGGCGGCCAGCTCACCCCTTCCCCCGACGAACAGACCCGCTGGGTCGGCACGCCGCGCATGAGCGCCATCACCCGCGCCCTGCTGGGGGACGTCCAAGCGCAGTTCGGTTGCCGCATCACCGAGGTCTATCGGGGCGAAGAACATTGGCATTTACAAGACGCCGAAAGCTTCACCCACGGGCCGTTCAGCCATGTCGTGATCGCCACCCCGGCGCCTCAGGCCACAGCGTTGCTGGCCGCTGCGCCGAAACTGGCCGGTGTCGCCGCCGGGGTAAAAATGGACCCGACCTGGGCCGTCGCCCTGGCGTTTGACACGCCCCTGGACACCTCGATGCAAGGCTGCTTCGTACAAGACAGCGCCCTCGACTGGCTGGCGCGCAACCGCAGCAAGCCGGGGCGCGACAGCACCCTCGATACCTGGATCCTGCACGCCACCAGCGCCTGGAGCCGCCAGCACATCGACCTGCCCAAGGAAGCTGTGATCGAACAGTTGCACGGTGCCTTCGCCGAGTTGCTGCACAGTGCCATGCCCGCTCCCGTGTTCAGCCTCGCCCACCGCTGGCTCTACGCCCGCCCGGCCGGCAGCCACGAATGGGGCGCCCTGGCCGATGCCGACCTGGGCCTGTATGTGTGCGGCGACTGGTGCCTGTCGGGGCGGGTCGAAGGGGCGTGGCTCAGTGGCCAGGAAGCGGCCCGGCGCCTACACGAACACCTGCAATGAACCGCATCAACCCGCGCAAGCTGCTGCTGTCCAAGTGGACGGCAGCCCGCCCTCAGCACCGCGAAAAGCACTTTCTGGTGACCGAACTGTTCTGCAATGAGAACGGCGAGGTGCTGGAGATCGAGCTGCAAGCCGTGCTCACCCGCCGCTGTCAGCGCCACGACTGGCGAACCCTGCAAGACGACGAACACTGGGCCATGGGCTGGAAATAGCTGTACAAAAAAGTTGACTTGTACACATCTGAACCTATGATGAAACCAAGTTGTACAGGTAAAGCATCCTGTATAGGTTTCAGCCAGAGGCCACCCCCATGCACAGCGACCTTACCGCGCCCCGCCCGAAAATCGCCGTCAGCGCCTGCCTGATGGGCCAACCCGTGCGTTACAACGGCGGGCACAAACAGTCCACCCTGTGCAGCCAAACCCTGGCCGACTACTTCGACTTCGTGCCCCTGTGCCCGGAAGTGGCCATCGGCCTGGGCACCCCGCGCGAACCCATCCGCCTGGTGGGCGACCCGCAAGCCCCGCGGGCCGTGGGCACCGTCCATGGCGACAACGACGTGACCCAGGCCCTGGCCGACTATGGCCAGCAAATGGCCGGGCAACTCACGGATATCTGCGGCTACATCTTCATGCAGAAGTCGCCCTCCTGTGGCCTGGCACGGGTCAAGGTCTACCAGAGCAACGGCGCGCCCGCCGAGCATGCTGGGCGCGGTATCTACGCACAGGCCTTTTGCGCTCGGCACCCCGACCTGCCGGTGGAAGAAGACGGCCGCCTCAACGACCCGGTGCTGCGGGAAAACTTCCTCACCCGGGTGTTCGCCTACGCCGCGTGGCAGCAACTGTGCGCACAAGGCCTGAGCCGCCGCGCCCTGACCGAATTCCACGCGCGCTACAAATACCAGCTCATGGCCCACAACCCGGAGCAGTACAAAACGCTGGGCAAGCTGCTGGGCAGCATGGGCAAAGCCGACCCGCACGCTGTGGCCCCGCGTTATTTCCGCGCGCTGATGGCGGCTCTCAAGCAATGCGCCACCCGTCGCACCCACACCAATGTGCTGCAACACCTGAGCGGTTACCTCAAGCAAGCCATCAGCCGCGATGACAAGCGTGAAGTGCAGCACCTCATTGGCCAGTACCACCAAGGCATCGTGCCCCTGGTGGTGCCGCTGACCCTGCTCAAGCATCACTTGCGCCACCACCCCGACCCGTATCTGGCGCAGCAGGTGTACCTGCAACCCCATCCGGAAAACCTCAGTTTGCGAAATGCGATTTAACCCATGACCGATTCCTCCGCTCCTCTGCCGGCCGCCTCCGACAGCGACTACCAGCAAGCCCTGGCCCAAGGCTGGCTGCCGATCCGCGATGTGGCCCGGCTCACCGGGGTCAACGCCGTGACCCTGCGCGCCTGGGAACGCCGCTATGGCCTGGTGGTGCCGCAACGCACGCCCAAGGGCCATCGCCTGTTCTCCAGCGAGCATGTAGAGCGCATCCTCACCATCCTCACGTGGCTCAACCGGGGCGTGGCGGTCAGCCAGGTCAAGCCGTTGCTCGATGCCGCGCAGCCCTTCGATCAACCGGCCGAAAACGACTGGCACGCGATGCGCCAGAACCTGGTGCAAGCTATCAGCCTACTGGCCGAGCGCCAGGTGGATGACCTCGTCAACCAAGCCATGGCCCTGTACCCGCCCAGCACGTTGTGCACCCAATTGCTGATGCCGTTGCTGGCCGACCTGGAAATACGCTGGCAAGGCCAGTTTGCCGCCCACATGGAGCAGGTGTTCTTCCACGCCTGGCTGCGCAGCAAGTTCGGTGCGCGCATTTACCACAACAACCGCCAGTTACGCGGTGCCCCGGTATTGCTCGTCAATCAGTCGGACCGCCCCCTGGAACCGGCACTGTGGCTCACCGCATGGCTGGTCAGTAGCGCCGATTGCCCAGTGGCGGTGTTCGATGAACCGCTGGCCGGCGCCGAACTGGCCCTGGCAGTGGAGCACCTCAACGCCCGGGCGCTGGTGCTGTATTCGAGCAAAACCCTGGCGTTGGGCCTGTTGCCCAGGCTGCTGGCCAATGTGCCCTGCCAAACGATCATTGCCGGCGCCGCAGTGCGCATCCACCACAGCGAACTGACGGCCCTGGACGATGGCCCGGCCCTGGCCGAAGACCCTTTGGCTGCACACCAACTCCTCGTACGCCGGGGGCTGATCTGATGACCACGCCCCTGCAACTGATCTGGCTGCGCAGTGACCTGCGCGTGCACGACAACAGCGCCCTACGCGCCGCCACCGAACGCGGCCCGGCCGTGGCCCTGTACCTGATAAGCCCCGAGCAATGGCGCGCCCACGACGACGCGCCGTGCAAGGTGGATTTCTGGCGGCGCAACTTGCACAGCCTGAGCGCCGCCCTGGGCGAGTTGAACATTCCCCTGCTGATCCGCAAGGCATCGCACTGGGACGATGCGCCCCAGGTGCTGCTGAACCTGTGCATGGAGCTGGGCGTCGTTGCGGTGCACGTCAACGACGAATATGGCATCCACGAAATCCGCCGCGACAACGCCGCCGCCCAGGCCTTGCAGGCGCAGGGCATCGGTTTTCACGCTTACCTCGACCAGTTGCTGTTCCAACCCGGCAGCGTGCTGACCAAAACCGGCACCTACTTCCAGGTATTCAGCCAGTTCCGCAAGGTCTGCTATGAACGCTTGCACCGTGCCCTACCGGCCCTGGTCCCGCTGCCTGCGCGCCAAGCGCCGCTGCCTATCGCCAGCGACCCAGTGCCCGCCGACATCCCCGGGTTCGCCGCCCCCGACGCGGCGCTGCAAGCGCTCTGGCCGGCCGGCGAGGACGAGGCGCGGCGACGCCTGGCGCAGTTCGCCGAGCAGCAGATCGACTACTACAAGGACGAGCGCGACTTCCCCGCCAAACCCGGCACCAGCCAGTTGTCGACCTATCTCGCGGCAGGGGTGATTTCGCCGCGCCAATGCCTGCATGCCGCATTGCACTGCAACCACGGCGAGTTCGACAGCGGCAGCGTCGGGGCCATTACCTGGATCAATGAACTGCTGTGGCGCGAGTTCTACAAACACATTCTGGTGGGTTACCCCCGTGTGTCGCGCCACCGCGCCTTTCGCCCGGAGACCGAGGCCCTGGCCTGGCGCCACGCGCCCGAAGACCTGGCGGCGTGGCAGGAGGCGCGCACCGGGTTGCCGATCATCGACGCCGCCATGCGCCAATTGCTGCACACCGGTTGGATGCACAATCGCCTGCGCATGGTGGTAGCGATGTTCCTGACCAAAAACCTGCTGATCGACTGGCGCGAGGGCGAGCGCTTTTTCATGCGCCACCTGATCGACGGCGACTTGGCGGCCAACAACGGCGGCTGGCAGTGGAGTTCGTCCACGGGCACCGATTCGGCGCCGTACTTTCGCATCTTCAACCCCTTGAGCCAGTCAGAAAAATTCGACAGCCAGGGCCTGTTCATCCAACACTGGCTGCCGGAACTGGCGGGCCTGGATAAAAAACAGCTGCACAACCCGGCGGCCCTGGGCGGGTTGTTTGGCGTGGCCGGTTATCCACAACCCATCGTCAACCTGAGCCAATCCCGGGAGCGCGCGCTGGCGGCGTTCAGAAACCTGCCCTCGCGCCAAGCTGTCGCCTTCGAAGATGAATGAATACCTCGGGGCCCGGCCCTGAAATCACCTGCCAGTACCGGCCGGGCCCACGCCTGACCGGAGAGGAGAGTTGGATGAGTGCACGTCGTATTTGGCTGACCGGCGCCAGCAGTGGCCTCGGCGCCGCCCTGGCGCAAGCGCTGCTGAGCAGCGGAGCGCGGGTGGCGTTGAGCGCGCGCAGTGTCGAGCCGCTGCGGGCACTCGCCGCACGCTACCCCGACCGGGCGCTGCTATTGCCCGGGGACCTGACCCGCAGCCAGGACGTGCGCCAGATCGGCGAGCGCATCGCCCAGGCCTGGGGCGCGCTGGACACGGTGATCCTCAACGCCGGCACCTGCGAATACGTGGACGCCCGCCAATTCGACACTACGATCATCGAGCATGTGGTGCGCACCAACCTGCTGGCCAGCAGCTATTGCGTCGAAGTCGCGCTGCCGTTGCTACGCGCCGGTACCTCACCGCACCTGGTGGGCATCGCCAGCACCGTCACCTACCTGGCGCTACCGCGCACCGAAGCCTGCGGCGCAACTCGGGCCGGGATGCGCTACCTATTCGATTCGCTGGAAGCCGAATGGGCACCCGAGGGCATCGATGTCACCTTGGTCGGCCCCCGGTTTGTCGATACCGTGCCATCCCCGCCCAACGCCTTCCACTTGCCGCTGGACTGGCCCGCCGACAACGCCGCACGGCACATCCTCGAAAAACTCGCAGGCCGGCCACGGGAAATAGCCTTCGCAGCCCTGGACATGGCCCAGTTGTGGCCGCTGGCCAGGCAGCCAAACCCTGCGGGACTGGCGATCGGGAAACGCATCCAGCGTAGCCCGGCGCCGATCAAGGACAGCCCCTGAGGCACCCCAGACCCCGCACCAAACCCGCGCGCCAGACACCTCGAAGGCACACTCGCGCACCACTGTCTACAGGCCCAACAGCCCTGAAAATGGCCAAAACGCGGCAAAACTTATAGCAATGCGACATTAAGGTACGTTCGTACCACTGTTTAAGCCTCGGTTGCCCTGAGCATCTTGTGTTAGGCATGGCGCCTGCTTAAGTGTCGGCAGGCCGACTCACGAGGTCGCCCTCTCTTAAAAAATGACAACAAATCATGAGGCCACCATGCTTAAACACGCCGTCATTCCGTTCCTCGTTGGCGCAAGCCTGCTTGCCAGCGCTCCTTTTGCCCAGGCAGCCACCAATTTGGTGTTCTGCTCCGAAGGCAGCCCCGCTGGCTTCGACCCGGGCCAATACACCACCGGAACCGACTTCGACGCCACGGCCGAGACCATGTTCAACCGCTTGAGCCAGTTCGAGCGCGGCGGCACCGCGGTGGTGCCCGGCCTGGCCACCCGCTGGGACATCTCCGAAGACGGCCTGAGCTACACCTTCCACCTGCGCGAAGGCGTCAAGTTCCACACCACGCCCTACTTCAAGCCGACCCGCACTTTCAACGCCGACGATGTGCTGTTTACCTTCAACCGCATGATCGACAAGGACATGCCGTTCCGCAAAGCCTACCCCACCGAGTTCCCGTACTTCACAGACATGGGGATGAACACCAATATCAAGAACATCGAGAAAATCGACGACCTGACCGTCAAATTCACCTTGGGCAGCGTCGATGCCGCGTTCATCCAGAACATGGCCATGAGCTTTGCCTCGGTCCAATCCGCCGAATACGCCGCCCAACTGCTCAAGGATGGCAAGCCCGGTGAGATCAACCAAAAACCCATTGGCACGGGGCCGTTCGTGTTCAAGAGCTACCAGAAGGATTCCAACATCCGCTACACCGGCAACAAGGACTACTGGAAACCTGAAGACGTGAAGATCGACAACCTGATCTTCGCCATCACCACCGACCCCTCGGTACGCATCCAGAAGCTCAAGAAAAACGAATGCCAGATCACCCTGTTCCCGCGCCCCGCCGACCTCAAGGCCCTGAGTGAAGACAAAGCCCTGAAAATGCCGCACCAGGCTGGTTTCAACCTGGGTTACATCGCCTACAACGTGATGCCCGTGCTCAAAGGCCGTACCGACGCCAACCCGCTGGCCAAACTCGAAGTGCGCCAGGCAATGGACATGGCGGTGAACAAGCAGCAGATCATCGACTCGGTGTACCAGGGCGCTGGGCAACTGGCGAAGAACGCCATGCCCCCCACCCAGTGGTCCTATGACGACACCATCCAGGACGCCCCCTACAACCCCGAGAAAGCCAAGGAACTGCTGAAAAAAGCCGACATCAAGGAAGGCACCGAAATCACCCTTTGGGCCATGCCGGTGCAGCGTCCGTACAACCCCAACGCCAAGCTGATGGCCGAAATGCTGCAATCGGACTGGGCCAAGATAGGCCTCAAGGTCAACATCGTCAGCTACGAGTGGGGCGAGTACATCAAGCGCTCCAAGGGCGGCGAGAACCAGGCCATGATTATTGGCTGGAGCGGCGACAACGGTGACCCGGACAACTGGCTCAACGTACTGTTCGGCTGCGACTCCCTGGGCGGCAACAACTTCTCCAAGTGGTGCGACAAACCCTACGACGCCATCATCAAACAGGCCAAGGCCACCTCCGACGTCGCCAAGCGCACCGAGCTGTACAAGCAGGCGCAACACCTGCTCAAAGATGCAGTCCCCTATACGCCGATCGCCAACTCGACGGTGTACCAACCCATGCGCACCACCGTGCAGGACTTCAAGATCAGCCCGTTTGGCCTGAACTCCTTCTACGGTGTCAGCGTCAGCAAATAAGGCCCGGCCACGGCGGCGTCCATGACACCGCCGTGGTTTTGCCCACCTCGCCGCTAGGAATTTACTTACGTCCGCATCGTTTGCGAACTACTGCGACATTCCAAGGCGAGTCGCCTTTTCCTACACGACTTTCAGGCCTATTCGCATTTACGGTTCTGTCTTCGGCTCCTACCGTCGTCGCACGGCAATCGTGTGCTGTTGGCCCGGGACCTGCCGTACGCGTTGATTCGGGAGCAGCAATGTCCGTCTTCCCCCACAGGGGCGCCGGAACATTGCTCACTACATAAAAAAACAAGAGGGACCGTCATGCGTCATTCCTTGCTGTTATCCGTACTCCTGGGCACCGGCTTACTGGCTGGGGCTGGGGCCAGCCAAGCCGCCGGCAAGAGCCTGGTGTTCTGTTCCGAAGGCAGCCCGGCCGGCTTCGATACCGCGCAATACACCGCCGCCACCGACAACGACGCCGCCGAGCCGCTGTACAACCGCCTCGTGGAATTTGAAAAAGGCGCCACCAGCGTCGTACCTGGCCTGGCAACACAATGGGATATTTCCGACGACGGCCTGATCTATACCTTCCACCTACGTGAAGGCGTCAAATTTCACACGACCAAATACTTCACTCCTAGCCGCGAGTTCAACGCCGACGACGTGCTGTTCACCTTCAACCGCATGCTCGATCCCGACCACCCCTTCCGCAAGGCCTACCCCACCGAGTTCCCGTATTTCAACGGCATGAGCCTGAACAAGAACATCGCCCGCGTAGAAAAAACCGGGCCGCTGACCGTGGTGATGACCCTCAACTCGGTGGACGCCGCGTTCGTGCAGAACATCGCCATGAGCTTCGCCTCGATTCTCTCCGCCGAATACGCCGAACAACTGCTCAAGGCCGGCAAGCCCAGCGAGATCAACCAGAAACCCGTCGGCACCGGGCCCTTCGTGTTCCAGCGTTACCAGAAGGATTCGCAGATCCGCTACGTGGGCAACAAACAGTACTGGGACCCGGCCCGGGTCAAGCTCGACCAGTTGATCTTCGCCATCAACACCGACGCCTCGGTGCGCGTGCAAAAACTCAAGGCCGGCGAATGCCATGTCACCCTGCACCCACGCCCGGCCGACATCGACGCCCTCAAGGCCGACCCCAAGCTGCAGGTGCTGACCAAACCCGGTTTCAACCTCGGCTACATCGCCTACAACGTGCGCCACAAACCCTTCGACCAACTCCAGGTACGCCAGGCCCTGGACATGGCGGTGAACAAGCAGGGGATTCTCAACGCCGTGTACCAGAGCGCCGGGCAACTGGCGAGCAACGCCATGCCGCCCACCCAGTGGTCCTACGACGACACCGTCAAGGACGCCGCCTTCGACCCGGAAAAAGCCAAGGCCCTGCTCAAGGCCGCTGGGGTCAAGGAAGGCACCGAAATCACCCTCTGGGCCATGCCCGTGCAACGGCCCTACAACCCCAACGCCAAGCTGATGGCCGAGATGCTGCAAAGCGATTGGGGCAAGATCGGGCTCAAGGTCAAGATCGTCAGCTATGAGTGGGGCGAGTACGTCAAGCGCACCAAGAATGGCGAACACGACATCAGCCTGATCGGCTGGACCGGCGACAACGGCGACCCGGACAACTGGCTCGGCACCCTCTATAGCTGCGACGCCATTGGCGGCAATAACTACTCCATGTGGTGCGACGCCGAGTACGACAAGTTGGTCAAGCAAGCCAAGCTCGTCACCGACCGCGAACAACGCACCGTGCTCTACAAACAGGCCCAGCAACTGCTCAAGCAGCAGGTGCCGATCACCCCCATCGCCCACTCCACGGTCAACCAACCGCTGAGCACCAAGGTCCAAGGGTTCCTCGTCAGCCCGTTCGGGCGCAACGTTTTCTCCGGCGTCAGCGTCACCCCTTAAATCTTTCACCGAACCAAGAGGGCGGGTTTTCCCGCCCTCGCGCAAACGTGCTGCCCGAATTCGGTGAAAGAGCAGCCCACCGGCGTTTGCGCTGCCTTGCAACAGTGCCACCCCAATAGCCGCGTCGCCCAAAAAAGACCGGCATTACAAAAAAAGAAAGAAAGGAGTTTTACCCATGAAACCGAGCAACACCGCGATACTCGCCCTGGCCATCGCCAGCATCACCGCCAGCGCCCACGCCGAAAGCGTCAGCCAGGCGTTCATCCCCACCCAGCTCAACAGCAGCAACGCCCAGGATGAGGCCAAGGGCTTCGTCGACGGCCAGAGCCTGAGCGGCCAGACCCGCAACTGGTATTCCAACGAACTGCTACGCCGCGGCGCGACCTTCACCTATGAACGACACGGCCAGGAACGCACCACGCCACGCCGGATCAACTGGCTACAAGGCACCATCCTCAACTACAGCTCAGGTTTCACCCAAGGCACGGTCGGTGTCAGCACCGAAGTGGCGGCCTACAACGTGGTGGCGCTGGACCGCGAGCGCAAACACATCGTCGGCGGCGGCAACCGCACATTGGCGGATTCCAACGGCGACGCGGTGGAGCAGTGGAGCAAGCTGGGCCTGGCCAACGTCAAGTTCCGCGTGGGCAACACGACCCTGACCGCTGGCCGGCAGAACGTCAGCACGCCCATCGTCGACGTCATCGGCAACCGCGCCCTGCCGTCGAGCTTCCAGGGTGTGAGCCTCAACAGTGCGCCGTTCAACAACCTGAGCTTCGACGCCGGCGTCTTCGACCGCGTGTCCCCGCGTACCGAGCAGAGCCTGAGTAAATTCCGCAGCGAGTACACCGCCAGCGCGGCGGTGGAAACCGACAAAGTCAGCGTCGCGGGCCTGAACTACCAGCCCATGGAAAGCCTGAAGACCAGCCTCTACGCCTCCAACGTCGAAGACTTCTGGAACCAGTACTACTTCGGCGCCACCCACAAACTGGGGGACAGCGCAGTGCTGGGCCTGACCACCGGGCTGAACTATTACAAGACCGTCGACACCGGCAACAAGAAAATGGGTGACATCGACAACGACACCTATTCCCTGTCCCTGGGCCTGGCCCACCAGGCCCACAGCCTGACGTTCTCCTACCAGCAAGTGAACGGCAACGAGTACTTCGACTACCTGCACGAAACCAACGGCATCTACCTGGCCAACTCCCTGACCTCCGACTTCAACGGCCCCAACGAGAAATCCTTCCAGGTCGCCTACGGCCTGAACATGGCCGAATACGGCGTGCCGGGGCTCAAGCTCAACCTCTACCAGGCCCGCGGCTGGGGCATCGATGGCACTCACTACAAAGGCACCGCCTACAAGGTGAACAATCAGGATGGCGAAACCCACTATGAGTACGGCGTCGGCGCCTCTTATGCGATCCAGGACGGCCCGCTCAAGGACACTGCCATCCGAGCCACCTACGTCACCCACCGCGCCAGCAAACAGCAATCGGACGGCAACCTGAACGAGTTCCGCCTGGTCACCACCATTCCCTTCAACATTCTCTAAGGCACCGATTGCCGGGCGGTTTCAGGCTGAATCCGCCCAGCAGGCTACCCTGGTTCCATTGATCGAGAGGATCACCGATGAACCCCATCCCTATAAGAGCAGCCATTGCGGCCGCCCTGCTGAGCATCACGACCAGCGCCTGGGCCAAGCCGCTGGTGGTATGCACCGAGGCCGCCCCGGAAGGCTTCGACATGGTGCAGTACACCACCGCCGTCACCGCCGATGCAGTGGCCGAGACCCTGTTCAATCGCCTGGTGGACTTCAAGCCCGGCACCGTGGAGGTCCGCCCGGCCCTGGCCGAATCCTGGGACATCAGCCCGGACGGCCTGAGCTACACCTTCCACCTGCGCAAAGGCGTGAAGTTCCACACCACCGGCTACTTCAAGCCCAGCCGCGAGTTGAACGCCGACGACGTGCTCTGGAGCTTCCAGCGCCAGCTTGACCCCAAACACCCGTGGCACGCCAAATCCACCACCGGGTTCCCATATTTCGAGAGCATGGGCTTCAAGGACCTGCTCAAGAGCGTCGAGAAAATCGACGCGCACACCGTGGTGTTCAACCTGACCCGCCGCGAAGCACCGTTTTTGGCCAACATCGCCATGGCGTTTTCCTCGATCTACTCGGCCGAGTACGCCGACCAGTTGCTCGAGGCCAACAAGGCCGGCGACCTCAACAGCAAGCCCATCGGCACCGGCCCCTTCATCTTCCAGCGCTACGACAAGGACGCCCAGGTACGCTTCAAGGCCAACCCCGAGTACTTTCGCGGCAAGCCGCCGGCCGATCCGCTGATCCTCGCCGTAACGGTAGACAGCAACGTGCGCCAGCAAAAGCTCAAAGCCAACGAATGCCAGGTGGCGCTGTACCCCAAGCCTGACAACGTGCCGGCGATCAAGGCCGACCCGAACCTAAAGATCGCCGAACTGGCAGCGATGACCACCGCCTACATCGGCATGAACACCACCCGCCCCTACTTGAATGACGTGCGCGTGCGCAAGGCCATCGATATGGCCTTCGACAAACAGGCCTATGTCAACGCGCTGTTCGGCCCGGGCAATGCACTGGTGGGCGTCAACCCCTACCCGCCGACGCTGCTGGGCTACAACCACGCCATGCAAAACCCGCCCCACGACCCGGCCAAGGCCCGCGCCCTGCTCAAGGAGGCCGGGGTGCCCGACGGCACCGTACTGACCCTGTTCACCCGCAACGGCGGCGGCCCCACCAACCCCAACCCAATGCTCGGCGCGCAGATGATGCAGGCCGACCTGGCCAAGGTCGGGATCAAGCTCGACATCCGCGTCATGGAGTGGGGCGAGATGCTCAAGCGGGCCAAGAACGGCGAACACGATATGGTGTCTGCTGGTTGGGCGGGCGATAACGGCGACCCGGATAATTTCCTGACGCCTATGCTCAGTTGCGAAGCGGCCAAGAACGGCGAAAACTACGCCCGCTGGTGTAACGACAAGTTCCAGGCGTTGCTGGACCAGGCTCGGGAAGAAACCGACCCCGGCGCCCGAGCAGCGCTCTATGAACAGGCCCAGGTGATCTACCACCAGGACCAGCCATGGATCAGCATGGCGCACACCACAATGTTCACGGCCATGCGCAAGAACGTCGAGGGCTACCACATCAGTCCCTTGACCACGAACAACTTCGCCACCACCCAGGTGAAGTAGAAAAAAGCCCCCGGCATCGTGACCTGAACGATGCCGGGTAGCCGAACCGGCCGATGAGGAACACCACACGATGTTTAGTTTTATTGCCCGCCGATTGGGACTGTTGATTCCCACCTTCTTCGGCATCACGTTGCTGACCTTCGCCCTGATCCGCATGATCCCGGGCGACCCCGTCGAAGTGATGATGGGCGAACGCCGGGTCGACCCCGAAATGCACGCCCAGGCCATGGAGCGCCTGGGCCTGAACAAGCCCTTGTATGCGCAGTACCTGGACTACATCGGCAAGCTCGCCCAGGGCGACCTCGGTGAGTCGCTGCGCACCCGCGAAAGCGTGTGGACCGAGTTCAGCGCGCTGTTCCCCGCCACCCTGGAACTGTCCATGGCCGCCCTGCTGTTCGCCGGCATCCTCGGCCTGCTGGCCGGCGTGGTGGCGGCGCTCAAGCGCGGCTCGCTGTTCGATCACGGGGTGATGGGCATTTCGTTGACCGGCTATTCCATGCCGATTTTCTGGTGGGGCCTGATCCTCATCATGTTCTTCTCCGTGAGCCTGGGCTGGACTCCGGTGTCCGGGCGCATCGACCTGCTGTACGACATCGAGCCGCGCACCGGCTTCATGCTCATCGACACCCTGCTGGCCGACGACACCGACGCCTTTTTCGATGCGCTGCACCACCTGATCCTGCCCGCCATCGTGCTGGGCACCATCCCGCTGGCGGTGATCGCGCGCATGACCCGTTCCTCGATGCTTGAAGTGCTGCGCGAAGACTACATCCGCACCGCCCGCGCCAAGGGCCTGTCGCCGGCGCGCGTGGTGTTCGTCCATGGCCTGCGCAACGCGCTGATCCCGGTGCTCACGGTGTTCGGCCTGCAAGTGGGCACCCTGCTGGCCGGCGCGGTGCTGACCGAAACCATTTTCTCCTGGCCGGGCATCGGTAAATGGCTGATCGAAGCCATCGGTGCCCGGGACTACCCCGTGGTGCAAAACGGCATCCTGCTGATCGCCTGCCTGGTGATCCTCGTCAACTTCGTAGTGGACATCCTCTACGGTTTTGCCAACCCACGCATCCGTCACCAGCGCTGAGAGCCTATCCATGACCCTACAAACTCCCCCGGTCGCTGTGGACCAAAGCCTGCTGTACCCCTCCGTGTACAAAGAATTCTGGCAAGCCTTCGCCAAAAACAAAGGCGCCGTCGCCGGCCTGCTGTTCATGCTCCTCGTGGTGTTCTGCGCACTGTTCGCACCCTGGGTCGCGCCCCATGACCCCAGCGAGCAGTACCGCGAATTCCTGCTCACCCCGCCGGCATGGCTGGAGGGCGGGCAGATGCAGTTCCTGCTGGGCACCGATGAGCTGGGCCGCGACCTGCTGTCGCGCCTGATCCAGGGTTCGCGCCTGTCGCTGCTGATCGGCTTGTCGTCGGTGGTGATGTCTATGATCCCGGGTATCCTGCTCGGGCTGTTCGCCGGGTTCTTCCCGCGCCTGCTCGGCCCCAGCATCATGCGCCTGATGGACATCATGCTGGCCCTGCCGTCCCTGCTGCTGGCCGTGGCGATCGTCGCCATCCTCGGCCCTGGCCTGATTAACACCGTGATCGCCATCGCCATCGTCTCGCTACCTTCCTATGTGCGCCTGACCCGCGCGGCGGTGATGGGCGAGCTGAACCGCGACTACGTCACCGCCGCCCGCCTCGCCGGGGCCGGCCTGCCGCGCCTGATGTTCATCACCGTGCTGCCCAACTGCATGGCGCCGCTGATCGTGCAGGCCACCCTGAGCTTTTCCTCGGCCATCCTCGACGCTGCGGCCCTGGGCTTCCTGGGCCTTGGCGTACAACCGCCCACCCCGGAGTGGGGCACCATGCTGGCCTCGGCCCGCGACTACATCGAACGCGCCTGGTGGGTGGTAAGCCTGCCGGGCCTGACCATTTTGCTCAGCGTGCTGGCAATCAACCTGATGGGCGACGGCCTGCGCGATGCGCTGGACCCGAAACTCAAGAACGCCGCCTGAGGAGATGCCCATGTCACTGCTCGCAATCAAGAACCTCAATGTGCGCTTCGGCGACAAACAGGCCGTACCCGTGGTCGATGGCCTCGACCTTCAAGTCGATAAAGGCGAAGTGCTGGCCATCGTCGGCGAATCGGGTTCGGGTAAATCCGTGACCATGATGGCGCTGATGGGCCTGATCGACGCCCCCGGCATCGTCACCGCCGACGCCCTGACCTTCGACGGCAAGGACATGCTCAAGTTGAGCAAGCGCCAGCGCCGGCAAATCGTCGGCAAAGACCTGGCCATGGTCTTCCAGGACCCCATGACCGCCCTCAACCCCAGCTACACCGTGGGTTTCCAGATCGAAGAAGTGCTGCGCCTGCACCTGAAGATGTCCGGCCGGCAGGCACGCCAACGGGCCATCGAGCTGCTGGAAAAAGTCGAGATCCCCGGCGCCGCCAGCCGCATGGACGCCTACCCGCACCAACTCTCCGGCGGCATGAGCCAGCGGGTGGCCATCGCCATGGCGATTGCCGGCGAACCCAAGCTGCTGATCGCCGACGAACCCACCACCGCCCTGGACGTGACCATCCAGGCGCAAATCATGGAGCTGCTGCTGGCCCTGCAAAAAGAACAGAACATGGGCCTGGTGTTGATTACCCACGACCTGGCCGTCGTTGCCGAGACCGCCCAGCGTGTGTGCGTGATGTACGCCGGGCAAGCGGTGGAGGTGGGCCAGGTGCCAGGGCTGTTCGACGTGCCCGCGCACCCCTACAGCGAAGCCCTGTTGGCGGCGATCCCGGAACACAGCATGGGCGCCTCGCGCCTGGCCACGCTGCCGGGGATCGTCCCCGGGCGCTACGACCGCCCGCAAGGTTGCCTCTTGTCACCGCGCTGCCCCTACGTGCAAGACACCTGCCGCCAGCAACGCCCCGGCCTTGACCCGAAAACCAACAGCCTCGCCCGCTGCTTCTACCCCTTGAACCAGGAGGTGGCGTAATGGCCGTCGTTCTTACCGCCCGCGACCTGACCCGTCACTACGAAGTCTCCCGGGGCCTGTTCAAGGGCACCGCCCTGGTACGCGCCCTCAACGGCGTGTCCTTTGAACTGGAGGCCGGCAAAACCTTGGCCGTGGTCGGCGAGTCGGGCTGCGGCAAATCCACCCTGGCCCGGGCCCTGACCTTGATCGAGGAGCCATCCTCCGGCTCACTGAAAATCGCCGGCCAGGAAGTCACCGGCGCCGACAAGGCCCAGCGCAAGCAACTGCGCAAAGACGTGCAGATGGTGTTCCAGAGCCCTTACGCCTCGCTCAACCCCCGGCAGAAAATCGGCGATCAACTGGCCGAACCGCTGCTCATCAACACCCGGCTCTCGGCCGCCGAACGCCGTGAAAAAGTCCAGGCGATGATGAAGCAAGTAGGCCTGCGCCCCGAGCATTACCAGCGCTACCCGCACATGTTTTCCGGCGGCCAGCGCCAACGCATCGCTTTGGCGCGGGCGATGATGCTGCAACCCAAAGTGCTGGTGGCAGACGAGCCGACCTCGGCGCTGGATGTGTCGATCCAGGCCCAGGTGCTGAACCTGTTCATGGACTTGCAACAGCAATTCAACACCGCCTACGTGTTCATCTCCCACAACCTGGCGGTGGTGCAGCACGTGGCCGATGACGTAATGGTGATGTACCTCGGCCG
Organism: Pseudomonas sp. MF08817; assembly: GCF_059862705.1. NCBI lineage: Bacteria > Pseudomonadati > Pseudomonadota > Gammaproteobacteria > Pseudomonadales > Pseudomonadaceae > Pseudomonas > Pseudomonas sp. MF08817. The sequence goes on along the minus strand of NZ_JCBCUY010000045.1, from coordinate 11,324 downwards.
GCCGGTGGAAGTCGGCCCCAAAGAGGCCATCTACGCACGGCCGCTGCACCCCTACACCCAAGCGCTGCTATCGGCCACGCCCACCATTCACCCGGACCCGAACAAACCCAAGATCAAAATCGTCGGCGAGTTGCCCAACCCCCTCAACCCACCGCCCGGCTGCGCCTTCCACAAGCGCTGCCCGTATGCGACGCCGCTGTGCAGCCAGGACGAACCGGCCCTGCGCACCCTGGATAACCGCCAGGTCGCCTGCCATTACGCCGAGCAGTTCGTGGCCTAGTACACCGCCCACAAACAAAAACCCCCGCCTCAGAACCTGAGGCGGGGGTTTTTGCTTATGGCATGCGCTGGCCCTGTGGGAGCGAGCCTGCTCGCGATGAAGCCAGCCGATCCAGCCACTGGCTCACCGGCGTCGGATCGCCGCCCGGACCAAGCGCCCACAAAAAGCGCCTCTCACAAAAGCTGCTTAGTGGTGCTCGCGGGTAGCGCGGAATTTCACGTCCGGCCAGCGCTCTTCCATCAGCGCCAGGTTGACCCGGGTCGGGGCCAGGTAGGTGAGGTGGCCGCCGCCGTCGATGGCGAGGTTTTCCACAGCCTTGACGCTGAACTCTTCGAGCTTCTTCTTATCGCTGCAATCGATCCAGCGCGCCGACCACACCGTGATCGGCTCGTAGGCGCATTCGACCTTGTATTCCTCTTTCAAGCGGCTGGCGACCACATCGAACTGCAGCACACCGACGGCACCGAGGATGATGTCGTTGCTGCGCGTAGGGAAGAACACCTGGGTCGCGCCCTCTTCGGCCAGTTGCTGCAAGCCCTGACGCAATTGCTTGGACTTGAGCGGGTCCTTGAGGCGCACGCGGCGGAACAGCTCCGGGGCGAAGTGCGGGATGCCGGTGAAGCTCAGGGATTCGCCTTCGGTGAAGGTGTCGCCGATCTGGATGGTGCCGTGGTTGTGCAAGCCGATGATGTCGCCGGCAAAGGCCTCTTCCAGTTGCTCGCGCTCGGAGGAGAAAAAGGTCAAGGCGTCGCCGATGCGCACATCCTTGCCAGTGCGCACATGGCGCATCTTCATGCCTTTTTCGTACTTGCCCGAGCAGATGCGCATGAACGCGATGCGGTCGCGGTGCTTGGGGTCCATGTTCGCCTGGATCTTAAACACGAAACCGCTGAACTTTTCTTCCACCGGCTCCACGGTGCGCTCGTTGGCCACCCGCGCCAGCGGCTTGGGCGCCCAATCGACCACGGCATCGAGCACATGGTCGACCCCGAAGTTGCCCAGGGCCGTGCCGAAGAACACCGGGGTCAGTTGGCCGTCCATGAACTCCTGCTGGTTGAACGTGTGGCAGGCGCCCTGCACCAGTTCCAGTTGCTCGGTGAAGCGCTCGTACTCGTCACCCAAGTGGGCGCGGGCTTCATCGGAATCGAGCTTCTCGATGATTTTCACTTCGGTGCGCTCATGCCCGTGGCCGGCGGTGTAGACGATGATGTAGTCGTCCGCCAGGTGGTACACACCCTTGAAGTCGCGGTAGCAGCCAATCGGCCAGGTGATGGGCGCGGCCTTGATCTTGAGTACCGCTTCGATCTCATCGAGCAATTCGATGGGGTCGCGGATATCACGGTCGAGTTTGTTGATGAAGCTGACGATGGGCGTGTCGCGCAGGCGGCACACGTCCATCAGCGCAATGGTCCGTGGCTCTACGCCCTTACCGCCGTCGAGCACCATCAGCGCCGAGTCCACCGCCGTCAGGGTGCGGTAGGTGTCTTCGGAGAAGTCTTCGTGGCCCGGGGTGTCGAGCAGGTTGACCATGTGGTCGCGATACGGGAACTGCATGACCGACGTGGTAATGGAGATACCCCGTTGTTTTTCCATTTCCATCCAGTCGGAGGTGGCATGGCGGTCGGATTTACGGGATTTGACCGTACCAGCAACGGCAATCGCCTTGCCCATCAGCAAGAGCTTCTCGGTGATGGTGGTTTTACCCGCATCCGGGTGGGAAATAATGGCGAAAGTGCGGCGTTTCGCGACTTCGGCGGCCTGTTTGGTCATGGGAAATCGCCTGGCAGGTGATTCAAAAAAGGGCGGCGAGTATAGCCTAAAGCGCACTCGGCCGACCACCGTCGGGCCCAGCGGCGATGTCACAGAGGTGGCTAAATGCTGTCAAGTGTGGAACCTTTTAAAAGGTAGAGACGTCCACTCCCCTGCTACTCGTTTCGATCAGGGGCTGAAAAATCAGCAAGTTAGCCTGACGAGGCTGCGCTCATGGTTCGACCTCATGCCGTTTTGCCGGCATTGGCGAACTGCTCTTCGCGAACGTATTACCCGGCAGCCAGGAATGGCATGCCACACGGGGCTGCGCTCGCCGACTGAAATAAAGGAGTCCGCCTGTGGCTATTCGCTATGGCAAAGGGCTAATAGGAGGTGCGGCGGTCATCGCCCTCCTGGCCCTGCTGATCCACTGGATCGGCGTCGATACGATCGACCATTACCGCGACGATTTGTTGTTCTACCTGCAAGCTCATTTGGTGCTTGTCCTCGTCTCCATGCTCGCCGCCCTGCTCGTGGGCATTCCCGCCGGTATCCTGCTCAGCCGGCCGACCATGGTCGGGCGCGCAGAACGCTTCATGCAGATCTTCAACATCGGCAACACCGTCCCGCCCCTCGCCGTACTGGCCATCGCCCTGGGTATCCTGGGCATCGGCAGCGGCCCCGCGATCTTCGCGCTGTTCCTCGCCTCCTTGCTGCCCATTGTGCGCAACACCTACGAAGGCCTGAAAAACGTCCAGGGCTCCCTCAAGGAAGCCGCGGTCGGCATCGGCATGACCCCGCGCCAGGTGCTGTGGCGGGTGGAATTGCCCAACGCCGTGCCGATCATCATCGGTGGCGTGCGGGTGGCCCTGGCGATCAACGTCGGCACCGCGCCCCTGGCATTCCTGATCGGTGCCAACAGCCTGGGCAGCCTGATTTTCCCCGGCATTGCCCTGAACAATCAGCCGCAATTGCTCCTGGGCGCGGCGTGCACCGCCCTGTTGGCCTTGCTGCTCGATGGCCTGGTGACCCTGGCCAGCCGCCTCTGGCTGGAACGCGGTCTGCGACCGTCTTAAGCCTCGGCAAAGGAAAACCTATGAAAAAGCTAAGTTTGATACTGGGCTGCGTCCTGCTGTTGGCCGGCGTTGCCCAAGCCGCCGAAAAACCGGTGATCCGCATCGGCGCGCGGGTGTTCACCGAACAGACCCTGCTGGCCGAAATCACCTCCCAATACCTGCGCACCCTGGGCTACGACACCCGCGTCACCGGCGGGCTGGGCAGCAGCCTGGCGCGCAGTGCCCAAGAAAGCGGGCAACTGGACCTGATCTGGGAATACACCGGCGTCTCCCTGGTGGCCTACAACCACGTCACCGAAAAACTCGGCCGCGAACAGGCCTACGCCCGGGTCAAGGCCCTGGATGCCAAACAGGGTTTGGTCTGGCTCGCGCCGTCCAAGTTCAGCAACACCTACGCCCTGGCGCTGCCGCAAGAGGTCGCTGAGCAATACCCGCACATCAACACCATCAGCGACCTGACCCGCGCCCTGGCCGAGAACACCCGGGAAAACCGCCTCATCGCCCTGGACACCGAGTTCACCCACCGCTCCGACGGCATGGCCGGCATGGTCGAGCTGTACCAGATGAACCTGACCCGCAAGAACACCCGGCAAATGGACGCGGGGCTGGTCTACACCGCGCTGCGCAACGGCCAGGTATTCGGTGGGCTGGTCTACACCACCGACGGGCGCCTCAACGCCTTCAAGTTGAAGCTGCTGGAAGACGACCTGCATTACTTCCCCGACTACACCGCCGCCCCCGTGGTGCGCCAGCAATACCTCGATGCCCAGCCGCAACTGGCCGAACAACTCAAGCCCCTGGCCGCGTTGTTCGATGACGAAACCATGCGCCAGCTCAACGCTCGCGTGGACGTCGACCACGAAAGCCCATCGGCCGTTGCCGCAGATTTCCTGCGCCAGCACCCGATCAACTAAGGAGGAAAAGCCATGGAATTTCTCAACGCCTTTTCCCACCTGGACTGGCCGCTGGTCCTGCACCTGACCTGGCAGCACATCACCCTGGTCGGGGTCGCCGTGACCCTGGCAATCCTGGTCGGCGTGCCTCTGGGCGTCATCATGACCCGCTATCCGTCACTGGCCGGGCCGCTACAGGCCAGCGCTACGGTGCTGCTCACCGTGCCGTCCATCGCCCTGTTCGGCCTGCTGCTGCCGTTCTACTCCAAGTTCGGCCAGGGCCTGGGCCCGATGCCGGCGATCACCGCGGTGTTTTTGTACTCGCTGCTGCCAATCATGCGTAACACCTACCTGGCCCTTACAGGCGTGGAACCGGGCATCCGCGAAGCCGCCCGCGGCATCGGCATGACCTTCAGCCAGCGCCTGCGCATGGTCGAGTTGCCCATCGCCGTGCCGGTGATCCTCGCCGGGGTACGTACCGCCGTGGTGATGAACATCGGCGTGATGACCATCGCCGCCACCATCGGCGCCGGTGGCCTCGGTGTCCTGATTCTCGCTTCCATCAGCCGCAGCGACATGTCGATGCTGATCGTCGGCGCCTTGTTGGTCAGCCTCCTGGCCATCTTCGCCGACCTGCTTTTGCAATGGCTGCAACGCTCGCTGACTCCAAAAGGATTGCTCAAATGATCGAACTCCAGAACCTGACCAAGACTTTTCAAAGCAACGGCAAGACCGTGACCGCTGTCAACGACGTCAGCCTGACCGTCAACGAAGGCGAAATCTGCGTGTTCCTCGGCCCCTCGGGTTGCGGCAAAAGCACCACGCTAAAAATGATTAACCGCCTGATTACGCCCACCTCGGGCAAGATCCTGATTAATGGCGAAGACACCACCGGCCTTGACGCCGTGACCCTGCGCCGCAGCATCGGTTATGTGATCCAGCAGATCGGCCTGTTCCCCAACATGACCATCGAGGAAAACATCGTGGTCGTGCCCAAGCTCTTGGGCTGGGACCCACAAAAATGCCGCGACCGCGCCCGCGAGTTGATGAGCATGATTAAGCTCGACCCCAAGCAGTACCTGCACCGCTACCCCCGCGAGTTGTCGGGCGGGCAGCAACAGCGCATCGGCGTGATCCGCGCCCTGGCGGCCGACGCCCCGCTGCTGTTGATGGACGAACCTTTCGGCGCGGTCGACCCGATCAACCGCGAGATGATCCAGAACGAGTTCTTCGAGATGCAGCGTGCCCTGGGCAAGACCGTCATCATGGTCAGCCACGACATCGACGAAGCCATCAAGCTGGGCGACAAGATCGCCATCTTCCGTGGCGGCAAGCTGATCCAGATCGACCACCCGGACACCCTGCTCGCCCACCCGGCGGACGAATTCGTCAGCAACTTCGTCGGCCAGGACAGCACCCTCAAGCGCCTGCTGCTGGTCAAGGCCGAAGACGCCGCCGACAACGCGCCGTCCGTGAGCCCCGACACCAGCGTGGCCGATGCCCTGGAACTGATGGACGAACACGACCGCCGCTACGTGGTGGTGACCTGCGCCGACAACAAGGCCCTGGGCTACGTGCGCCGGCGCGACCTGCACCGCCAGGCCGGCACCTGCGCCCAATACCTGCGCGAATTCAACGCCACCGCCGCGTTCGACGAACACCTGCGCATCCTGTTGTCGCGCATGTACGAGTTCAACCGTTCATGGTTGCCGGTGATGGACGCCGAACGCGTGTTCCTCGGCGAAGTGACCCAGGAATCGATTGCCGAGTACCTGAGCTCGGGTAAATCCCGAGGCGGCAAGACCAGCATCGTTTCACCGGCCGACACCGCGCTGGCCTGAGCCAAGCCGTCGCCGCCCCCGAGCGGGCGGCGACGGTACTGCACCGCTAAGTGTTCTTCCCGTTCGGGTTGCACTTAGCGTCCCCCTCCAACTTCATGATGACGTCATGGGCCACATAGGGCCGGCGGGGCTCCAGGCTCCAGGTCGGCTTGTTCAGCGCAATGTCCGGTGAGTCCAGGTGGCAAGCCAATTGGCGGCGCATGCTGCCGCCCATGCGGTCGAAGTTCCACTCCCGATTGGGGTCATTGGCCGCCAGGTTCGCCAGCTCCGCATACACCGCATCGGTCTTGCCGACCCCAGCCTTGCGCGCGCAATCGGTGGGCGTCACCACCAGCGAACTGATGGTGCCCAACACCGGCTCTTGGTAGTTGTCGGTCCATTCCACCCGCTCGATGTACTTGTCGCATGAACGCGGGTCCACAGGTTGCGCCGCCGTGGGACCCTGGTCGCCATCGCGATAGGTAAAGGTGGCCTCTTCAGCGGCGGTCCTGGGCAACTCCACGTGGATAACCGGCTTCCAGGTATTGCCTTGCTCCAGCCATCTGCGCTGGTCGTCTTGGGCCAGTTCCCGGGCCTTGAACACCCGGTCGTCGGAATACACCACGCCCACTTGGCTGACATAGATGAACGCCATGATCGGTAGCTGTTTATAGGTCTTGTTCACTTCCAGGGCCGGGGCCAGCGGTGCATCGAAAAACGGCCGGTTAGCGCCCCAATCCCGGTTCCAATATTTATTGTCGGGCCAAGTCTTGAGGCGCAACTCAGTTTGGGTAACTTGGGCGTCGACTTTATCGGCCGGGTCATTGGCCAACAACTTGCGTGCCTCGACAAAGGTATTAAACGCATCGGCCTTATTGTAAGTACCAAAATAATCCGCCGTGGTATCGAAACCGCATTCAAACTTATGAGAGGTCAGCCCCGGGTGCGTCGGCTGCCGGTGAAAGTGGTCCAGCCAAGCCTTGGCATTACTCACTCCCAACTTCTGGCAATAATCTTCGGTCACCCCGAGGCTATTGCCATTTTCCAAATAGTCACCACAGCCGTTATTACTTCGGTTACCCGTCCAGGAATCAATAGGGAATGCACACAGCACGGTGACTTTGAACTGCGTCTTTTCATTAATGAAGTCGTTAGGCGTCAGCGCAAAGCCGTTATATTTATCCAGGCCCAGGCCGTCATAGCTGGTATCGGTGCGCAGGTAGGAAACCGAGGTGCCGCCATTGGACAGGTTCGGCGCGCCCCATCCCCCGGCCTCCAGGCTATGGGAATAGGGGCTTGGGTCCCAAGGCAGGTAGCTTTGTTTGCTGGCAATACCGCGCAAAATGATGCCGGAACACTCAGACGCCAACCTGCCACTGCCGCAATCACGGGCCGTGAAGTTATACAGGTATTTCATCTGGCTCGCCGTATCCGTACCGGGGCTGGCATATACCCAGGTTGAACTTACCAACGCGCCATACATCAGTAGTGCAGGAGTGCTTATTCTTTTACCGTTCATAACAAGTTCCTCAACGCCGTCAAGTAGTGAGTTCAGCCACATAAGCCTCAGCCAAAACTATCAGGCATAAAAACCCACAGCCCGCAACTCACGAGAACCCAATAACAAACATTCACAAACCGCCAGATTGTTTTACTCAGTCAATTTGCACCCTGAGTATTAGTGACACCGCGCACCCTGGCTACTGTCAGAAGTTACAGTTCGGCGCCTTTTTTTATATTAATTATGGATAGTTGGCGCATCCAACATCACCAGACAAACTAATGAGAAAAGGCCACCAGCCCTGAGTGCCCACGCCTACGTTGGGCTGTTGCAGGGAACGACTGCCTGTCACGCCGGTCGGTTAAAACAGGCTGGTGCCACGGTGCCGGACGCCACCGTGCAAAACCGCGACATTTTTTGTTGATCTCAAACCCCTCACGCCCTAAAGTTCGCGCCGAACGTCCATGCTGGAAACGATCCATCCGGCTCAAGTACTGACGACGAGACAGCAAGGCCAAGGGCAGCCACGCCGCCCATGGCCTTTTTGCTTTCGGCGACATGCCTTGGGAAGTAGGCGAACCAAAGTGGGGATACGGAGGACGTTCATTTGCACCCATTGATTACTAACGTTTGCCACTAGGAGTTCCCAGCATGTCGATCAACGTCGAAGACTATTTCGCGCGCGATACCTTCCAGAAAATGAAGGCCTTCGCCGACCAACAAGAAACCCCGTTCGTGGTGATCGACACCGCGATGATTAGCCAGGCCTACGACGACCTGCGCGCCGGTTTCGAATTCGCCAAGGTCTACTACGCGGTCAAGGCCAACCCGGCCGTCGAGATCATCGACCTGCTCAAGGACAAGGGTTCGAGCTTCGACATCGCCTCGATCTATGAGCTGGACAAAGTGCTGGGCCGCGGCGTCAGCGCCGACCGCATCAGCTACGGCAACACCATCAAGAAATCCAAGGACATCCGCTACTTCTATGAGAAGGGCGTGCGCCTGTACTCCACCGACTCCGAAGCCGACCTGCGCAACATCGCCAAGGCCGCGCCCGGCTCCAAGGTTTACGTGCGCATCCTCACCGAAGGCTCGACCACCGCTGACTGGCCTTTGTCGCGCAAGTTCGGCTGCCAGACCGACATGGCCATGGACCTGCTGATCCTCGCCCGCGACCTGGGCCTGGTGCCGTACGGCGTGTCGTTCCACGTGGGCTCGCAGCAGCGCGACATCAGCGTCTGGGACGCGGCCATCGCCAAGGTCAAGGTGATCTTCGAGCGTTTGAAAGAAGAAGACGGTATCGAACTCAAGCTCATCAACATGGGCGGCGGCTTCCCGGCCAACTACATCACCCGCACCAACAGCCTGGAAACCTATGCCCAGGAGATTATCCGTTTCCTCAAGGAAGACTTCGGCGACGACCTGCCAGAAATCATCCTGGAACCGGGCCGTTCGCTGATCGCCAACGCCGGCATCCTGGTCAGTGAAGTGGTGTTGGTGGCCCGTAAGTCGCGCACCGCGGTCGAGCGCTGGGTGTACACAGACGTCGGCAAATTCTCCGGCCTGATCGAAACCATGGACGAAGCCATCAAGTTCCCGATCTGGACCGAGAAAAAAGGCGAAATGGAAGAAGTGGTGATCGCCGGCCCAACCTGCGACAGCGCCGACATCATGTACGAGAACTACAAGTACGGCCTGCCGCTGAACCTGGCCATCGGCGACCGCCTCTACTGGCTCTCCACCGGCGCCTACACCACCAGCTACAGCGCGGTGGAATTCAATGGCTTCCCACCGTTGAAGTCGTTCTATATGTAAGACGTTGTACACCACACCTAAAAAAGCCCGTGAATTTCACGGGCTTTTTTTATGGCCAGCGAATTTTCCCAACCTCCCCCGATAACATTCCCCCTCCACTCCACAAAAGGACTACGACAAACAAGACACTGAACCCCTACCTAATACGCTCAACTAAATATCTGAAAACTTTTCCGTTACAAATACATAAACTGAAATTCTTTTAAATTTATCCTCCAGCAAATCCGCGACTACCTTTGATTTTGTAAACCACTCATTCAAAGGTAATCACATGCTAAACAACCAAGCTTTAAAAGAAATAGAAAACATTTCAGCAGAAAACTTTAATCAGCTGACCCAGGACTACGTAAAAGCCACCGCAGGAAAGTTACCCGGCGTTACTCGCGCCCCTGGGTTGCTGGTGACTAACGACGACATCCGAAAAATCAAACGCTATATAAAAGTAGCGTTGGAACTCCCCACCGACACTGGGGAGATCGAACAAAGGTTTCACTACGACACACTCGATGTCGCGGGCCTCAAATCAGCAGACATGCAAGTGCTGTACAAGACCATCAATGACCATGCCCATACATGGGACAGTATTGAAAAGAACATGAGGACCGTGGGCTCTGACCTTCACATATTTGCCGAAAACTTTACGACGAGTTGCGATGCAATCACCACCTATCTGAAAAGCTTGCCGAGCTACCTGGAAGCAACAGGCAAAGTTGGCGACCTCTCTCCCGAGGAGATCGATAAACTACCGGAACTGCGCATTAAGGAAAATGAACAACACCGGCTTCTACCGCTTGCCGAACTCGTCAATGATTTGAAACAAGTGATAACGCAACACAGCCAAAGCACTAAAACCGTAAAAGCAGAAATCGAAACATTCAACACCGAAATACAAAATAAAATCAGCCCGACTCTGGCTAGAAAAATCGCCTTGAGTTCCAGTCGCCTGACCGATGATAAAGCCATCGAACTGAACAGGAGGCTGGATGTCCTTAAAGAGCGAATTGAAGAGAAAAGCGCCGAAGCCCAAAAGCACAGCAGTGACAAGTGGTGGGGATTGTTTGGCGGCGCAGTAGGTCTTCTCATTACCAGTACAATTTTCGGAGGTAAAGCCACCGAAGCCAGAAAAGAAGCGGAGGCCCTAACCGCCGATAAGTTCGAGCTCGAAAGAGAGATCAAAGTACACGACAGCATACTTGCTTTGCTGCGCGAGCAAGAAACCCATCTGCAAGACCTCCAACTGAGAGTCAACCACGCCGCCAGCGGCTCGAGCAACCTGGCAAGCCTATGGGCCCTGATCGAGAACTACGTGCGCACCTCCAGCAGCCAGCTGGATGGCGTAACCAATGCCATGTTCCTGGTGGCATTCGTTAGCCGCCTTAACCAGATGAAGAACAACTGGGCCTCGATAAAAACCCACGCCTTCGACTTGTTGACCGCCTTCAACAACGTAGTGGAAGAACAGTAACACTCAATTAACCCATGCCTCTAAGGCGACTATTCAACACCATCACCCTGATAAAACGCGAGAACCTTATGACGATCAAAAGTATTGATACCACCTTCAAATATCCAACCCCCGACCTGGCTAGCATGTATGCAAGCAAAATCGAAATCCAAAATAAAATCAGATCTTTGAGCACTATTTATCTTCCGGTCCTGGCAGAAGAGCTAGAGAGTTTCAGGCAGGAATTGAACAACACCGACAAACACCTATTGGACATGCTCACCATCGCCCCTTCGTTCTTGGAACACGATCAAGTAAGCGAGCTGTACAACACTGTCGTAACGCTGGAAAGTGGCACGCCTTCCGAGCAACAGAAAGAAGCAGCGGCATCGCTCTACGCCGAAATCCAACGCCTGACCAATGCAAGCCTATCCTCGATCAAGCCCCAATCTGCCGTCCTAAACAATGCGTTACATAACCTCAAGGCAGTCACCCTTACCAATAATGACTTCCAAATCAAAGAACTCGAAAAAGACATCGCTGCCCAGACTCCACGCCAGGAACAACTAGTAAAAGCCATCGAGGAGCTGGAAAGTGACGAACTTGGCCTGAATGAGGCAAGGCGGCGGCAAAAACTGAGTGCAACACCTGACCTTTCCGGTACGGTGCTGCCCCTATGTCCTATTCCGAACTCAGCGTTGAAGAACGCGCCACCATTCAAATCGGCAATGCCCAAGGCTTCAGCC
>NZ_JCBCUY010000044.1:0-36230 GCF_059862705.1 Pseudomonas sp. MF08817 | reverse complement strand
GGGACATCACTGTCCAAGTGCTTGTGGAATCAGTGTCCAAGTGGCCGTGGAATGAGTGTCCAAGTCAGCGTGGAGTCGCTGTCCAAGTGTTCGTGGAATGGGTGTCCAAGTGCGCGTGGAATCCCCATTCCAGCCCCTCGATTTTCACCAGCGCATAGCGGAACAATTGGTTGAACCAGGTCCGGCATTTTTCGGCTGTCGTTAAGGCCTTGCGCTGTTCGATCCTGCTCAGTAAATCCAGCAGATCGTGACGATTGATATCATAGATGGACCGCCCGCCCAGGGTGGGCAGGACGTCTTTATTGAAGATTCTCAAGATCTGCGAGAGCGTGCTCTGCCGCCCTTCCTTCAGGCTTAGCCTGCGGAACTCTACCCACTGATTGAACACGGCCTCGAAGGTGTGCTCTGTCGCAAAACGAACAGCAAGCCGCTGTTGTTTGCGATGCTCATAGGGATTGATGCCCTGGGCAACCAAGGTACGGGCTTCATCACGACGGGTACGGGCTTCTTTAAGCCCAATTTGGGGATAACTACCGAGGGACATGCGCTTCTGCTTGCCTGCCCAGTAGTAGCGGAAGAGCCAGACTTTTCCGCCCCTGGCCGTCACATTGAGTGTGAGACCATCACTGTCGCCGAGGGTGTAGTCATTACCGGTGATTCGGGCGTGCCGAACTGTCATTTCTGAGAGTGCCATCGCGAGCTCCTGAACAGAGTCAGGGCCAGATGCTCATCTCGTTGCGCAAACTGCTCCAGCATCAAACCGATTCGGTACGCGTCAGGATTCTGGACTCAATCCTGGACTTAAACGCACCGGATAGTGCTGGATTTCAGTGGTTCCCGCTGGAACGAAAAAAGGGCCTAAAGGCCCTGATTTCAATCACTTACAGAATTCAGTGGAACTCTGCAGCGCAATATTTGGAGCGGGAAACGAGACTCGAACTCGCGACCCCGACCTTGGCAAGGTCGTGCTCTACCAACTGAGCTATTCCCGCGTCTTGGTAAGTGAGCGCCATTCTATAGGAATCGATTCCTTCGTCAACCCTTTGATTCAAAAAAGCTTTATTTTTTTTCAACGTCGGTCTTGAGGTGTGGCCAGGCCGCTCGCAGGTATTGCAGCATGGACCACAGCGTCAGGCCTGCTGCGATGAGTAGCAAAGCATAGCCAAGCAGGACCCAGAACGTGAAGGACGATGGGTTGGCCAGCAGGATCACCAGCGCCAGCATTTGTGCCGCAGTTTTCCATTTGCCCATGTTGGAAACCGCGACTTGGGCCCGGGCACCGAGTTCGGCCATCCATTCGCGCAAGGCGGAAACAACGATTTCGCGACCGATAATTACCGCCGCCGGCAAGGTCAGCCAGAGGTTGGCGTGCTCCTGGACCAACAGCACCAGGGCCACGGCGACCATTAGTTTGTCAGCCACCGGGTCGAGGAACGCACCGAACGGTGTGCTTTGTTCCAGACGCCGCGCCAGATAGCCGTCCAGCCAATCCGTTGCAGCGGCAAAGGCGAAGACCGAACTGGCCGCCATGTAGCTCCAGTGGTAGGGCAAATAGAACAGCAGAATGAAGATCGGAATGAGCAGAACGCGTAAGACGGTGATCAGATTAGGGATATTCATCGACACAACTGGCTACAAGGTAAGGGAGGGATTCTACTCGCTGTGCAGGCTTGCATAAATCAGCTCAGCAAGCTTTTTACTGATCCCCGGTGCTTTGGCGATCTCTTCGATGCTTGCACGAGACAGCTCCTGCAATCCACCAAAATGTTTCAGCAATTCACGGCGGCGCTTTGGACCTACGCCCACAACCCCTTCCAGGGTTGAGGTTCGCCGGGTTTTGCCGCGGCGTGCGCGGTGCCCGGTAATTGCAAAGCGGTGGGCCTCGTCACGGATCTGCTGGATTAAATGCAGCGCCGGAGAATCGCCGCGCAAGGTGAATTCATGGGCCGCGTCATTGAGATAAAGCGTCTCGAAACCGGCCTTGCGTGTGGCGCCCTTTGCCACGCCGAGCAGGATTAGGTCGGGCACGGCCAGCTCGTTCAGCACGTCCCGGGCCATGGACAATTGCCCTTTGCCACCATCCACCAAAAGAATGTCCGGCAGCTTGCCCTCCCCGTCCTTGAGCTTGCTGAAGCGCCGGGTCAGGGCCTGGTGCATCGCGGCATAATCATCGCCAGGGGTCACGCCTTCGATGTTGTAACGCCGGTAATCGGACTTCAGTGGCCCTTCCGGCCCGAATACCACGCATGAAGCCACGGTCGCCTCACCGCTGGAGTGACTGATGTCGTAGCACTCCAGGCGTTGTGGCGGCTCGTCGAGATTGAGGACCTCGGCTAGAGCTTCGAAGCGCGCAGCAACGTGCTGGCGGTTCGCCAACCGGGCACCCAGCGCCTGCTCGGCGTTGGTCACCGCCAGTTGCTGCCAGCGCGCACGGGTGCCGCGCACCCGGTGGCTGATGGTCAGTTCACGTCCACGCAATTTGGAAATGGCAGCGATCAGGGTCGGGAAGTCTTCATGCACGACGTTGACGATCAACTCGCTCGGCAAGTCCCGCTCGGGGCTGCTGATGAAGTACTGGCCAAGGAACGCTGCCATGACTTCGGACACCGCTTCATCGATCCCCACCTGCGGAAAGAAGTTCTTGCTGCCCAGCACCCGGCCGCCACGCACACTGATGAGGTGCACACAGGCTCCGCCCGGGTTGACGAACGCTGCGACCACATCGACGTCGCCAGTACCGCCTTCCATGCTCTGCTGGTCTTGCACACGACGTAACAGGGATATCTGATCCCGATACTCCGCCGCGCGCTCGAAATCCAGGGTGCTGGCAGCCTGCTCCATACCTGCGGATAGTTCATCGGTCAGGGCATTGCTGCGTCCTTCAAGGAACATGACCGAGTGGCGCACGTCTTCGGCGTAGACCTGGGGTTCCACCAGGCCAACGCAAGGCGCTTTGCAGCGCTTGATCTGGTATTGCAGGCACGGACGGGTACGGTTCTTGAAGTAGCTGTCTTCACACTGGCGCACGAAGAAGGTCTTTTGCAGGAGGCTCAGGCTTTCGCGAATCGCCCCGGCGCTGGGGTACGGCCCAAAATACTTGCCCTTCTGCTTCTTGGCGCCACGGTGGATGCTCAAGCGCGGGAACTCCCCGTCCGACAGGAAGACGTAGGGATAGGACTTATCGTCGCGCAGCAGGATGTTATAGGGCGGCCGCCACTCCTTGATAAGCGTCTGCTCTAGCAGCAACGCCTCGGTTTCGTTGGCGGTGATGGTGGTCTCGACTTGCGCGATGCGCGCCACCAGGGCGGCGGTCTTGGGGGCCAGGCCGGTCTTGCGAAAATAACTGGCCAGGCGCTTCTTCAGGTTCTTCGCCTTGCCGACGTACAACAGGCGCGCATCGCTGTCGAACATGCGGTACACGCCGGGATGGCCGCTGCAGGTAGAAAGAAAAGCACCGGGATCAAATACGTCAGTCATTGTCAGAGGCTGGCATCGATCATCCCGTGGCGAACGGCCAGCAATGTCAGTTCAACATCGCTGCTAATCGAGAGTTTCTCGAATATGCGGTAGCGGTAGGTGTTCACTGTCTTGGGAGACAGGCACAACTTGTCGGAAATAATCTGCACTTTCTGGCAGCCCACAATCATCAAGGCGATCTGGATCTCGCGCTCGGACAACGAGTCGAACGGAGAATCACTGGTGGGCTGGAACGATTTGATCGCCAATTGCTGGGCGATCTGGGGGCTGATGTAGCGTTGCCCGGCAAACACCAGGCGAATCGCCTGAACCATTTCCGCCAGGGCTGCACCTTTGGTCAGATAGCCCGCCGCGCCGGCCTGGAGCAATCGCGTAGGAAACGGGTCTTCTTCGCACACCGTTACCGCCAGCACCTTGATATCCGGATGGCTGCGCAACATTTTGCGCGTGGCTTCAAGGCCACCGATGCCCGGCATCTTGACGTCCATCAGCACCACATCAGGCTTGAGTTCCCGCGCCTTGAGCAGGGACTCTTCTCCCGACTCAGCCTGGCCGACAACTTGCAGCCCATCGATGTCAGCCAGCATTCGTGTAATGCCTGTACGAACGAGATCATGGTCATCGACCACTAGCACCCTAATCAAGCAGACACCTCGCGATATGGTCTTATTAGTTGCCGGACACCTTAGCAAAAACCAGCCGACAGACCTAGTTGCACAGATTATATAAAGAGTATCAATACGCTATGAGTGCAGATAAAACCACAGCGCCCCGGAAAAGGGCTCGCACTGCTGCCAATGGTCGCAGGCTCAACCCATATACCGCACGACCACGGCCCTGAAGTTGCCCTGTAGCGAATGGCCGGCCACCACGATCCGCCCGTCCTCTTGCAGGGCGACAGCCGTTGCAGTGTCCAGCCCTGGGCCCAGGCGCGTCCTGACCCAGCCCCGGCCTTGGCCGAAACCTGGGTCAAGTGTGCCGCCGGGCGCCCAACGCGCCACGATAATGTCTGCCTCAAAACCGCCCTGAGTCGACCCTACAGCGATCAGTTGTTCACCTTGCAGCGTGGCTGCCGTCCACTGGCACCCCTGGTGGCCGATGGCGATCAGCGAAGCCTGGCCATCATTGAACCCCAGGTCCGGGCCACCATCCCCCTGCACGCCCCGCGCCATGGCTAGCAGTGGATCGTTGGTATGGCCCACGGAACGCAAGCGTCCATCCGCCAGGGCCAGCACTTGGCGGAACCGATTGCTTTGGCTCGCCAGGTGGAAGATCGCCATACCGC
Source organism: Pseudomonas sp. MF08817 (assembly GCF_059862705.1). NCBI lineage: Bacteria > Pseudomonadati > Pseudomonadota > Gammaproteobacteria > Pseudomonadales > Pseudomonadaceae > Pseudomonas > Pseudomonas sp. MF08817. The sequence continues at coordinate 31,468 of NZ_JCBCUY010000044.1, read as the reverse complement.
CATCGCCAAACTGCACGTCCGGGCTGCCATCGGGGTTGTAGCGGGCCAGCAGGCCTTGAGGCGGCAAGTCGCTGGCCCCGGCCACCAGCACGCGGCCATCGGCCTGCAGGTGGACACCCCCCAGCCAAGTGTTGGCCAGCGCGCGCCTGACGATCACAAAGCCGCGCCCATTGAACGCCGTGTCCAACTCACCATCGGCGCCCACGCGGATCAGCACGCCGACATGGTTGGCCAACGCATAGTGATGATTGGCCAGCAGCAAGATCGCACCGTCCTCTTGGACGCATGCCCCGCTGACCTCTGTGCCGGGCGTCCCCATAGGCACCCAGTGGTCACGCGTACTCACCGACAATTGCCCCGGCAAATGCACCACCCGCTTGCCGCCATCGCCGAAGCGGCGATCGAGATGGCCCAGGGCGTCGAACATCGCCAGCGCCGGCAGGCTGTGCTGCGCGCTGATGTCCTGTAAGCCATGGATCAGAATGCGCCCATCCGCCAGCAGTACCACACCGGCGGCCATGGCATCGCCGCAGCCCTCGAACTGGCCGATGACCGCGCCCTGCTCGCCAAAACCCAGGTCCGCCGAACCGTCGGCCTTGAGCCTGGCCAGGCCGAAGCGATAACCCTGGTGGGTGCCGACCTTGGCCGCCACCAACAACTTGCCGTCCGGGCAAACCGCTACGCCGGTGGCCAGGCTCGAGGTGCTGCCAGGGAAGTACACCTGCGCCAGCCCTGCCTTGCCGAACCCGGCATCCAACCGGCCAGCACCTGAAGGCCTCGCCTGTGCCGTGTGCCAATGCACCCTTTGAGTCATTTGAACTGCACCCCCTGAAGCCAACCGGTCGTGGTGGGCAAGTGGCCCCCATTCAACAGAGAGGCCCCGGGGCCGGCTACTGTCAGAAGCTGCAGGTTTACCTTCCATAAAAGCCAAATAAGTGACTTTTTGTGCCACTGCCCGCCCACCTGCGCGCCAAAGCACATCATCAGCGCACTTGATATTCCAATTTTGTTACGGCAAGTTGCGCACCTTTCCCACTCAAGGAGCGGCCGATGTCCGGTTCAATGGCCCAGGCGTTCGCGCACAACTTCCTCGGGCATTCGCCACGCTGGTACAAAGCCAGCATCGTCGCGTTCCTGATCCTCAACCCGCTGCTGCTCTGGACGGTCGGCCCGGTAGCCGCCGGCTGGCTGCTGGTGGCCGAGTTCATTTTCACCCTGGCCATGGCGCTCAAATGCTACCCGCTGATCCCCGGCGGGCTGCTGATGGTCCAGGCCCTGCTGCTGGGCATGACCACGCCCCAGGCGCTGTATGAGGAATTGCTGCACAACTTCCCGGTGATCCTGCTGCTGATGTTCATGGTGGCCGGCATCTACTTCATGAAGGACTTGCTGCTGTTCCTGTTCTCCCGTCTATTGCTGGGGGTGCGCTCCAAGGCGTTGCTGGCGTTGCTGTTCTGCTTTCTGTCGGCGTTCCTCTCGGCGTTTCTCGATGCCTTGACCGTCACCGCAGTGATTATCAGCGCCGCGGTGGGCTTCTACTCGGTCTATCACCGCGTGGCTTCGGGCAGCGACCCACGCCAGGACAGCCCTTTCAGCGAGGACCATGGCGTGGCGAGCCTGCACCACGAAGACCTGGAACAGTTTCGCGCGTTCCTGCGCAGCCTATTGATGCACGGCGCGGTCGGTACCGCCCTGGGCGGCGTATGCACCCTGGTGGGCGAGCCGCAGAACCTGTTGATCGGCCATGAGATGGGCTGGCATTTTGCCGAGTTCTTTCTAAAAGTCGCCCCGGTATCTCTGCCGGTGCTGGCGGCGGGCCTGGTGACTTGCGTGCTATTGGAGAAACTGCGCTGGTTCGGCTACGGCACCCTGTTGCCGGACAACGTGCGCGCGGTACTGGCCAGCTATGCCGCCCAGGACAACGCCCAGCGTACCCAGCGCCAACGCGCCGCCCTGCTGGTACAGGGCGCCGCTGCATTGATCCTGATCGTGGGGTTGGCGCTGCATATCGCCGAAGTCGGCCTGATCGGCCTGATGGTGATCGTGCTTATCACTTCCTTTACCGGCATCACCGATGAACACCGCATCGGCAACGCCTTCAAGGACGCGATGCCGTTCACCGCGCTGCTGGTGGTGTTTTTCGCGGTGGTGGCGGTGATCCACGACCAGCAACTGTTCACCCCGCTGATCCAATGGGTGCTGGCCCTGCCGCCGGCGCAGCAACCGGGCATGCTGTTTATCGCCAATGGCCTGCTCTCGGCCATCAGCGACAACGTGTTCGTCGCCACCATCTACATCACTGAAGTGAAAGAAGCCTTCGCCCTGGGCCACATGAGCCGCGAACACTTCGAGACGCTCGCGGTTGCCATCAACACCGGCACCAACCTGCCCAGCGTGGCCACGCCCAACGGCCAGGCCGCGTTCCTGTTCCTGCTGACCTCGGCCATCGCCCCGCTGGTGCGCCTGTCCTACGGGCGCATGGTGTGGATGGCCCTGCCCTACACCGCGGTGATGGGGGTGTTGGGCTGGTACGCGGTGAGTTTCTGGCTGTAAGGACGCTGCGGGAGAACCCGCAGCGGTTGGTTCACCCCAGGCGATGCCAGACGCGCCCGTCGCGGGCCAGTAGTTCATCCCCCGCCGCCGGGCCGTCGGTGCCAGCCGCATAGGCCTGCACGCTGGCGTCTTGCTTCCAGGCATCGAGGAATGGCTGCACGGCACGCCAGCCGTTCTCGATGTTGTCTGCGCGCTGGAACAGCGTCTGGTCGCCGGTCAGGCAGTCGTAGATCAGGGTTTCGTAACCCGTTGAGGGCTGCATCGTGAAGAAATCCTTGTAGGCAAACCCCAACTCGATATTGGCCATTTCCAGCTCCGGCCCCGGGCGCTTGGCCAGCAGGTCGAACCACATGCCCTCGTTGGGCTGGATCTGGATGCGCAAGTAGGTCGGCTGCAACTCATCGACCTCGGTGTCGCGAAACTGCGCGTAGGGCGCAGGTTTGAAGCAGATCACGATCTCCGTGTCGCGCACGCTCATGCGCTTGCCGGTGCGCAGGTAAAACGGCACGCCCACCCAGCGCCAGTTGTCGATCATCACCTTGAGGGCGACAAAGGTTTCGGTCGTGCTGTCGGGAGCGACGTTGGGCTCCTCGCGATAGCCGGCCAAGGGCTGCCCGTCACGCTTACCCGCAGCGTACTGGCCGCGTACCGAGTTGGCCCGCGCCTGCTCAACCGACCAGGGGCGGATCGCCCCCACCACCTTGGCCTTCTCGCCACGCACCGCGTCCGCGCCGAAGGCAGCGGGCGGCTCCATGGCCACCATTGCCAGGAGCTGGAACAGGTGATTGGGCACCATGTCCCGCAACGCGCCGGTGTGCTCGTAGAAACTGCCCCGGGTCTCGACGCCCACGGTTTCCGCCGCGGTGATTTGCACGTGGTCGATGTAGTGGTTGTTCCAGAACGCCTCGAACAGGCTGTTGGAAAACCGGCTGACCAGGATGTTCTGCACGGTTTCCTTACCCAGGTAATGGTCGATACGGTAGATCTGCTTCTCCGTCATCACCTTGAGCAGGCAGGCATTCAGTGCTTCGGCGGTCTGCAGGTCGGAGCCGAACGGCTTCTCGATCACCACCCGGCGAAACCCCTCGTCGCTTTCCTCCAGCAACCCGGCCGCACCGAGGCGGGTGACCACCTCAGTAAAGAACCGTGGCGCGGTGGCCAGGTAGAACACGGCGTTAGCGGTGCCGCTGGCGGCGATTTTCGCCGCCAAATCCCGATAGGTCTGCTCGTCGAGGAAATCCCCCTGCACGTAGCTGATGCCCTTGGCCAGCGCCGCCCACAACTGCGGGTCGAGGGAGTCCCGGCCGTTGCCGACCTTGCTTGCGGCCTCGTTGCGAATGAAGTTTTCCAGCTTCAGGGCAAAGTCGGCGTCGCTGATGGGGTTGTGGTCCACGCCGACAATGCGCAGCCCCTCACCCAGCAGGCCGTCACGGCTCAGGTTGTACAGCGCCGGCATCAGCAGGCGCTTGACCAGGTCGCCATGGGCGCCGAACAGGAACAACGTGGTCGGCGGCGCCGGCTCGGGGGGGCGGCCCTTTCCCGGGGCGGTCATTTTTTCGGGGTCTCGACGTGGCCGCCAAAGCCAAAACGCATGGCCGAGAGCAGTTTGTCACCGTAGGTGCTTTGCTGGCGGGAACGGAAGCGGGCAAACAGCGAGTTGGACAGCACCGGCACCGGCACCGATTGCTCCATGGCCGCCTCGATGGTCCAGCGCCCTTCTCCGCTGTCGGCCACCGCGCCAGAGTAACCGTCGAGTTTTGGGTCGCTGGCCAGGGCGTCGGCGGTCAGGTCCAGGAGCCAGGACGACACCACGCTGCCGCGGCGCCAGACTTCGGCGATATCGGCGACATTCAGGTCAAAACGCTGGTCTTCTGGCAGGTTTTCGCTGGATTTGGTCTTGAGAATGTCAAAGCCCTCGGCGAAGGCCTGCATCATGCCGTACTCGATGCCGTTGTGGATCATCTTGACAAAGTGCCCCGACCCGGCCGGGCCGGCGTGGATGTAGCCGCGCTCGGCACGGTCATCCGTGGCGACGCGGTCGCGGGTGCGCGGGATGTCGCCCAGGCCTGGGGCCAGGGTGGCGAACAGCGGGTCGAGGCGCTGCACCACGCCGGCATCGCCGCCGATCATCATGCAGTAGCCGCGCTCCAGGCCCCAGACGCCGCCGGAGGTGCCGACGTCGATGTATTCCAGGCCTTTGGCCGCCAGGGCCTTGGCGCGGCGGATGTCGTCCTTATAGAAGGTGTTGCCGCCATCGATAATCACATCGCCCGCATCGAGCAGTTGGCTCAGGGCCTCGATGGTGTCTTCGGTGGGCGCGCCGGCCGGCAGCATGACCCATACCGCTCGCGGCTTTTGTAGGCCGGCCACCAGGGCCGGGAGGTCCACCACGCCGGTGGCGCCCTCGGCAGTCAAGGCGTCGACAAAATCGGTGTTGCGATCGTAGACCACAGTCGTGTGGCCATTGAGCATCAGGCGTCGTGCAATGTTGCCGCCCATGCGGCCCAGTCCAACAATCCCCAGTTGCATGTGCTGATGCTCCTTACCACTAAAAAGGTGTGTCAAAGGTTATAGCGCAAGGACGCTGACGAGGGTTAATCCGGCACATCCACAGATGCACCAGCCCTTCAAGCAGATAACTACGCGGTATCACGTCAGAAATATCGACGAAGACACAGGGACAGTGAAAAATAAAAAAGTTCCATTTATTCCATAAAAAAACCAAAATCAGCGCCGATTGCGCCCTTGCACCTGCCCGGGGCGCCAGTACACATCTTTTGCACATTGAGGTCCGCCATGGGCGCGCTCGTTAGGCCAGCACCTGCACAAACCCTGTACGTCAGCGTTCGCCGCGATGAGCTGCGCCAACTCAAGGCCGAACGCGAGCAGTTGCGCCAACAGGTCGCCGAACTGCAAGAGCGCCTGCAACAGGCCCGCAACGTGGCCAGCCCAGCAACCGCCTAGCAGGGCTTCAACTCACAAAGTTTTCACAAGCCCTTGGTGATACTCCGGCCTCTTCTGGCCGCTCGTCTGGCGAGCGGCGCCCGGTGGCTGGCGCCTTGAGCGACTTCAGCAGCCGATCTGATTAATCGCCTGGAGCGCTTGATGGCAACTTTTGAACGCAGCGAAAAGTCTGCGAAAAGCTTCGATTGGGCAGGATTGGGCTGGTTATTCCTGTTCTTCTGGTATTTTTCCGGCATTACCCAGGCACTGATTCTCTTCACCGGCACGTCCGGTTTTTCCGGTTTCCGCCAAGCTTTTTTTATGAGCGCCATCTGGCTCGCGCCGATGCTGCTGTTCCCGGCGCGCACGCGCTTGCTGGCGGGGCTGATAGGCGTGGTCCTGTGGGTTTGCTCGATGGCCAGCCTGGGCTACTTCTTCGTCTATCAGCAGGAATTCTCGCAAAGCGTCATCTTCATCATGTTCGAGTCGAACATCTCTGAAGCGGGCGAGTACCTGACGCAATATTTCGCCTGGTGGATCGTGCTCGGCTTCATCGCCCACACCGCCGTGGCGCTCTTCCTGTGGACACGCCTGCGCCCGGTGTACCTGCCCAGGAAGCAGGCAATGGTGGCTGCCATGGCCATCCTCGTCGCGGTGGTCGGCTACCCACTGGTGCGCCAGATCATCAAGACCGACGACCTGACCACCGCCATCGAGAAGTTCGAGACTCGCATCGAACCCGCCGTGCCGTGGCAGATGATCGTGGCGTACCGGCGCTACACCCATCAGCTGGAAAACATGCAGGGCATGCTCGAGAACGTGAGCAAGATCGCCCCCCTGAAAAACCTCAAGGACGCCCAGGCCAACCAACCGGCCACCCTGGTGCTGGTGATCGGCGAATCCACCAACCGCCAGCGCATGAGCCTGTACGGCTACCCGCGCCAGACCACACCGGAACTGGACAAGCTGCGCGATGAACTGGCGGTGTTCGACAACGTCATTACCCCGCGCCCCTACACCATCGAGGCGTTGCAGCAGGTGCTGACCTTCGCCGACGAAGACCACCCCGACGACTACCTCAAGACCCCGTCCCTGGTCAGCGTGATGAAGCAGGCCGGCTACAAGACCTTCTGGATCACCAACCAGCAGACCATGACCAAGCGCAACACCATGCTCACCACGTTCTCCGAACAAGCCGACGAGCGCGTGTACCTCAACAACAACCGCAACCAGAACGCCCGCCAGTACGACGGCGACGTGCTGGCACCCTTCTCCAAGGCCCTGGCCGACGGCGCCGAGCGCAAGTTTATCGTGGTGCACCTGCTGGGCACGCACATGAGCTACCAGTACCGCTACCCGCCTAGCTTCGACAAGTTCACCGACCGCCAGGGTGTGCCCGAAGGCGTGCGCGACGACCAGTTGCCGACCTACAACAGCTACGACAACGCGGTGCTGTACAACGATTTCGTGGTGTCGAGCCTCATCAAGGACTACGCCAAGAACGACCCCAATGGCTTTTTGATGTACCTCTCCGACCACGGTGAAGACGTGTTCGACTCCGCCGGCCACAGCACCCTGGGCCGTAACGAAGGCAAGCCGACGGCGCCGATGTACACCATTCCGTTCATGGCTTGGGCCTCGCCCAAGTGGCGCGCCAACCACGAATGGGACTTCACTGGCGAAACCGGCCGGCCCTACAGCAGCTCCAACCTGATCCACACCTGGGCCGATCTGGCAGGCCTGAGCGCCGATGAACTGGACGACAGCAAAAGCCTGGTCAGCGACAGCTTCAAACCCCGCCCGCTGCTGATCGGCAACCCGTTCGAGCGCAAGCAGCGGGCCATGATCGACTTCAGCCTGATAAAGCCCAAGGTCGCCCCAGTGCCCACTGCGGTCGTGCAGAAGTAACCCACTCGGGGGCCGGTTCCGGCCCTCGCATTACCTGTCAGGGCCGGTTAACCGGCATTTAATTGAAGGGCCAGATGCTGCCCCCATGCCTCACATCGAGTACGAGGCTCCCTTCCCTTCCATGACAGGAAATACCCCATGAAAATCTCCACTTTGCTTCTCGCCGCCCTCATGACCGCCAGCACCAGCGCCGCTTTCGCCGAAGGCGGCGCCGAGCGCTCCCGTGAGTTCTGGGACACCTTCAAAGTCAGCCAACAGCAACTGCACGGCAACGCCGAGCAACGCCTGGCCGCCGACAAGGCGAAAAAAGACACCCCCATCAGCGACACCCGCCGCGCCCAGGAGCAAACGCCCAAGGCGTGACCGCCGCAAGAGGCGCGGGAGCGGCCTTGCTCCGGGCGCCGCCCGACGATGGCGCAGTGTCAGAAAAGCTGATGTCGCCTGACCCAGCACTATCGCGGGTAAACCCGCTCCCACCCAGGTGAGGTCGCCCCCTTCTTATTGCCGCTACAACGCCTTGGTCCAAAACAGCATCCGGCCATGGGCCGGGTCGAACATGCCGGCGGCGAAGCCGAACTTGCCGTAGGAGGCTTGGGCCACGGCATTGCCCTCTAGCACTTCCAGGGTGATTTTGCAGCAGCCGCGCTGGCGGGCGATGTCCTCGACCTTTTGCAGCATCTTCTGGCTCAGCCCCAAGCCGCGGAACTTGTCCACCACCGATACGTCATGCACGTTGACCAACGGCCGGCAGGCGAAGGTGGAAAACCCCTCGAAGCAATTGACCAACCCCGCCGGCTCGCCGCCGACAAAGGCCAGCACGCTGAACGCATGGGGGCGTTTGGCCAGCTCGTCCGGCAGGTTGTGCAGCACATCGGCGGACAACGGCTCCCCGCCGCCCATGGGGTCCAGGGCGTAGTGGTTGAGCACCAGGCGGATGGCTTCGGCGTGGGTGGGGTTGGTGTAGCTGGCCTGGAGAACCAGGATATCGGCGTCCATTTGCAGTGTTGGTCCTGTGGTGGCGGTCATGGGTGAGCGGCAAAACGTTGCATCTGCATTTCCTGCAAACGGCTTAGGGTGCGGCGAAACGCGAAGGCCAGGTAGCCCTCGGTGTAGAGTTCGGCCATTGGCACGCGGGCCTCGATATAGAGCGGCACCTTGCGGTCGTAGCATTCGTCCACCAGGGCAATGAAGCGCCGCACGCTGTCGTCATGGATCGACAGTTGCGGCAGTTCCCGGTCCCCAGCCTCGACCCGCACCGCGCCATCCTCGGTGCCACGGGCGATGCGGCCCGGACGCTGTTGTGCGCTCAGGCACGGCACGTCGCTGAGCAAAATGGCGCGGAAACGATCACACAGGGCCATGAAGTCCATGGCGGCAAAGGGTTCTTCGCACAATTGGGCGAAACGGCACCACAGCACCGCGGGGCTGGCCTTGACCACCGCCAAGGGTCGATACCCCACCGTCAGGGGTGTGCTGGACACCGCTTGGCCCTGGGCCAGCTCAGTGAACACCGCGTCCATCCGGCTCGCCTCTGGCGCGGCGCAAACCCAATAGCGTTGCACCCCGGCGCCCGGATGCAGGCGATGGTCCTCGCTGCCGTCCACCGCCACTACCTGCATGTGCGCCTTGATCGCAGCAATCGCCGGCAGGAAGCGCTCGCGATTGAAACCGTCGCCGTAGAGCTGGTCGGGCGGCTGGTTGGAGGTGCACACCAGCACCACGCCCTCGTCGAACATGACCTGGAACAGGCGCCCGAGAATGATCGCGTCGCCGATGTCGTTGACGAACAACTCGTCGAAGCACAGCACCCGCACCTCGGCGCTCAGTTCCCGGGCCAGGGCCTGCAATGGGTCGGCGATGCCGCTCAACTGGAACGAACGCTGGTGCACCCAGCCCATGAAATGGTGAAAATGCTGGCGCCGCGCTGGCACCCGCAGGCTCTGGTAGAACTGGTCCATCAGCCAGGTCTTGCCGCGCCCCACCGGCCCCCAGAGATAAACGCCGGTTACGGGCCCGCGACCTTGGTGCAGCGCCTCATGGCATTGTTGCAAGGCCTGCACGGCACGGTGCTGGGCGGCGTCGGGGACGAAACCTTGCTGGTCGATGGCGTATTGATAGGCGCTCAATGGGGAATCGAAGGGCATGTTCGGCGGCGTGTCCTCAGGGCAAGCCTGGCAGTATGCCACGGCGCCATCACTTTACTGGCGATCCCACCGGTTGCAGAGACGATTCAGCGGCATTTCGCGTTGCCCCCGCGGGCACCTGCTGGCATTCTGCGCCTCCATTTTCTGACCCGGCCTCGCATTGTGTCTGACAAGCCCCTTCATCGCAGCGACCTGATCTACGGTCTCAACGATCGCCCCGATTTCATGTCGACCATTTTTGCCGCCCTCCAGCACGTGCTGGCGAGCTTTGTCGGCATCATCACGCCCACCCTCATCATGGGTAGCGCCCTGGGCCTGCAAAGCGAAGTGCCCTACCTGATAAGCATGGCGCTGTTCGTCTCCGGCCTGGGCACCTTTGTCCAGGCGCGGCGCTTTGGCCCGGTGGGGTCGGGGCTGCTGTGCCTGCAAGGCACCAGTTTTTCCTTTATCAGCGTGATTCTCAGCGCCGGGTTCATGGTCAAGGCCCGCGGTGGCGGCACCGATGAAATCCTCTCGACGATTTTCGGCGTGTGCTTCTTCGCCGCGTTTATCGAAGTGGCCCTGAGCCAGTTCATCGGCAAGCTGCGCAAGCTCATCACCCCGGTGGTCACCGGCACCATCATCACCCTGATGGGCTTATCACTCATAAAAGTGGCCATGACCGACATCGCCGGCGGCTTTGGCGCCACCGACCTGGGCGCCGCTAGCCACCTGGCCCTGGCGGCCCTGGTGCTGGGCACCATCGTGATCCTCAACCGCATCGACGTGCCATTTCTGCGCCTGGGCGCCATCGTCATCGGCCTGACCCTGGGCTACGTGGTGGCGTGGCTGATGGGCCAGGTGGATTTTTCCAGCATGCCGGAGGTGCCGCTGATGAGCGTGCCGGTGCCGTTCAAGTACGGTTTCTCCTTCGATTGGGTGGCGTTCGTGCCGGTGGCGGTGATTTTCCTGGTTTCGCCCCTGGAAGCGGCCGGTGACCTGACCGCCAACTCGATGATTTCCCAACAACCGGTCAAGGGCCCGGTGTACATCCGCCGCATCAAGTCGGGCCTGCTGGCCGATGGCCTCAACTCGGTGATGGCCGCCACCTTCAACAGCATGCCCATGGTGACCTTCGCCCAGAACAACGGGGTGATCCAGTTGACAGGCGTGGCCAGCCGCTACGTGGCGTTCTTCATTGCCGGGCTGCTGGTGCTGCTGGGGCTGTTCCCGATGATCGGCGCCGTGCTGCAACTGATGCCCAAACCGGTGCTGGGTGGGGCCGAACTGATTATGTTCGGCACCGTGGCCGTGGCCGGGATCAAGATCCTCGCCGAGGCCGGCCTGCATCGGCGCAACATGCTGATCGTGGCCATTTCCCTGGGCATGGGCCTGGGCGTGGCCGCCGTGCCCGAAGTGCTGCGCGAGCTGCCCAAGGCCCTGCACAACATCCTCGAGTCGCCGATCACCGTGGGCGCGTTCTGCGCGATTTTGCTGAACATCTTCCTGCCCGAAGAATTCATCGAACTGGAAGAAGACGAATTCGACCCCGAGGCCTCCACCCTCAAGATCATGCAAAACCCGGACGTGCCGGCGCGAACCTCTGAGGGCTGATCGCGTCCTATGCTTGAACGGCCGGCCACTGTGGCCGGCCCTGCCCATCGCCTGCGAGGCAACGTCCATGCCGCCTATCCTGCGCCTTGCCTGCTGCCTGTTACTGCTGAGTGTGAGCGCCTGCGCCCTGTTGCCCGACCGCGACCCGCTGCGCATCAACGTGGTCGGCATCGAGCCATTGCCCAGCCAGGAGCTGGAACTGCGTTTCGCGGTGAAGCTGCGCCTGCAAAACCCCAACGAGCGCGCCATCGATTACAACGGTGCGGCCCTGGACCTGGAAGTCAACGGCCGCCCGCTGGCCAGCGGCGTGAGCAACCAAACGGGCTCGATCCCGCGCTTTTCCGAAGGGCTACTGACGGTGCCAGTGAGCATTTCGGCGTTCTCCGTGCTGCGCCAGACCCTGGGCCTGCGCCAGGGGCAAAGCCTGGACAACCTGCCCTACGTGCTGCGGGGCAAGCTCGCCGGGGGGGTGTTCGGTACGATGCGTTTCGTCGACCGCGGCAACCTCAGCCTGCCCGCAACCGCGCCCTAGCCTCAATACAAGGAGCCCCGCTGCCATGGACGTCACCCCCACTTTCCATACCGAACGCTTGATCCTGCGGCCCCTGGAGCTGGCCGACGCCGATGCCATCCAGGAACAATTCGCGCACTGGGACGTAGTGCGCTACCTCAATGCCCTGGTGCCCTGGCCTTACCCAGCGGACGGCGCGCTGACCTACCTGCGCGACATTGCCCTGCCCGCCATCGCCCGGGGCCAGGAGTGGCACTGGTCGCTGCGCCTCAAAAGCGCCCCCGAGCAACTGATCGGCAATATCAGCCTGATGGACGAGCAGGACAACCACCGCGGTTTCTGGCTGGGCCCGCAGTGGCAGGGCCAGGGCCTGATGAGTGAGGCCAGCGCAGTGGTGACCGCGTACTGGTTCCAGGTCCTCGAACGGCCGCTGATGCGCGTACCCAAGGCCGCGCCAAACCAGGCCTCGCGGCGTATGTCCGAACGCGCCGGCATGCGCCTGATCGCCACCCGTGACGGCGATTTCGTCTGCGGGCGGTTGCCTTGCGACACCTGGGAAATCACCCGCGAAGAATGGCTGCGCAGCAACACCCCCCTGTAGCCAGCGGGCGCGCCCGCGGGCTACGGCACGTCGTGGATGAAGCGCACACCGGGTTTGCTGCGTTCGTCCACCCGCAGCTCGAACACATCCGGGCGGGCGTAATGGCCGACCACGTCGTAGTCGTAGCGCGCGCGGATCAGGTCAGCGGTGTCGATCTGCGCGCACAGCAGCCCCGCACCGCCCAGCAGCGGCCCGGCAAGAATGTCGCCCATGGGCCCGACGATCACGCTGCCGCCGGCGATCAGCGGCCGTTCGCCAGGCCAGTGGGCGATGTCCAGGCCCAAGGCCCGAGGTGAGTCCTGCACCTGGCAGGCGCTGACCACAAAGCAGCGGCCCTCGTGGGCGATGTGGCGCATGCTCACTTGCCACATCTCGCGCTCATCCACCGTCGGCGCGCACCACACCTCCACGCCTTTGGCGTACATCGCGGTGCGCAGCAGCGGCATCATGTTTTCCCAGCACACCGCCGCGCCCACGCGCCCGACCTGGCTGTCGATCACCGCCAAGGTCGAGCCATCGCCCGTGCCCCAGATCAGCCGTTCGGTGCCGGTGGGCATGAGTTTGCGGTGCTTGGCCACCAACCCGCCCTCGGGCTCGAAGTACAGCACGGTGCAATACAGGGTGCTGCCGGCGCGTTCGATCACCCCCAGCACCAGGCTCGCCCCCGTGCGGGCCGAGAGCCCGGCCAGGGCCTCGGTTTCGGCGCCGGGCACATCCACCGCATTGGCGAAATAGCGGGCAAAGGCCTCGCGCCCCTCGGGCAAGCGATAGCCCAGTTGGGTGCCAAAGCTTTCGCCCTTGGGGTAGCCGCCGAGCAAGGCTTCGGGCATCACCACCAGGCGAGCGCCAGCCTCAAGGATCTGCGCCTCGTAGGAGAGGATCTGCGCCAGGGTTTCGCCCTTGCCCCCAGGCAGCGAACCGATTTGCAGTGCGGCAACGATGGATACAGGCATGGAATCTCCAGAAGGTGAGTCAGCGGTTGCCCATTCTGCGCTGGCCGCAGAATATGAATAAAGACCACTCAAACACTGAATGATATGAGCCAAATAAATATCGCCAACATCGATCTCAACCTGCTCAAGGCCTTCGAGGCCCTGCATGACGAATCCAGCGCCAGCCGCGCCGCCGTGCGCCTGGGGGTGACGCAATCGGCCATGAGCGCGGCGTTGCGGCGCCTGCGCCAGGTGTATGGCGACCCGCTGTTTGTGCGCACCGGCCGGGGCCTGGCGCCGACCCTGCGGGCCAATCAGCTCAAACCGGTCATCAGCGAGGCCCTGGCCAAATGTCGGCAGAGCCTGGCCATGATCGACCCGGCCACCCAGGATTTCGAGGGCCGCTCGGTGACCCTGGGGCTGTCCGACGATTTCGAGATTGCCCATGGCCGCCGCTTGATCGAGGAAATCGAGCACCGCGCGCCGAGGCTGCGCCTGATTTTTCGCCAAACCCACAGCCAGATCGTCGCCAGCGGCCTGCTCGATCGCAGCCTGGACCTGGCCATCAGCGCCGGCGGTTTCAGCGAGCGCCGCCTGAGCCGCCAAGTGCTGGGCGAAGGGCATTACGCCTGCCTGGCGGACCCGGCAAGCCTCGCACCCGGGCAGCAGGCGATAGGCCTGGAGGAGTTCGTCGCCCGCGAGCACATCCTGGTGTCCTCCGGCGGATTTATCGGGATTACCGATGAAGGCCTCGCGGCTCTGGGGCTTAAGCGCCATGTGTGCGCTTCCACCAGCCACTTCGCCGCGCTGCCCTACTTGCTTAGGGGCAGCCGAGCGGTGGCGACCATCCCGGCGCACGCCGCGCAACGCATCGCGGCCATGGGCGGGTTGCGCCTACTGCCCTGCCCCTTGGCGCTGCCGCGCTACCCCATTGAGCTGGGTTGGCGCACCGAGAGCCAGCTCGACCCGCTGCTGTTGCGGGTACGCGAGGCGGTGCAGGGGTGTTTTGCGGCTACTTCGCCGCCGCCATCAGGCGATTGACTTCACTGCGCACCATGTTGGCGAATTCCGGGGGCGACATCGTGTCCAGCTCGGCGCGCACCCATTCGGCCCACTTGCCCTTGCGCTTGGCGCGCTCGCCGAACAGCCGCCCGGCCTCGCCCTTGGCCTTGCCCAGGTTGCTCTGCCACAACTCGAACAAACGGGACTTTTCGTCTTCGAGCGCGGCGCGCTCGGCCAGGGGCTGGTTAGCCAGGTTGAAGCTCATGGGGATTACCTGCTGCGGGAAATGGCCGACATCTTACACTGAAGGCCGAAACGTCCTAGCCTCTACGTCACCCAAGGTTCAGCACTGGGGTGCGGCAATCGCGATGCAACTTTTTCCACCGCCGCGAACTCCATTGTTCACTGTCACTCACCCGCAAGGAGTTACCCATGGCCCGCAAAACCGCCGCGCAAGCGGCCGAAGAACAAATCAAGGATCAAGCCTTCAGCGAGTTGCAGGCGCTGATCGAGGAGTCGGACAAACTGCTCAAAAGCAGCGCCAGCCTGGTGGGCGAGGAAGCCGAAGGCCTGCGTGCGCAGGTAGCGCTCAAGCTCAAGCAGGCCATGGATTCCGTCAACAACGTGCGCGAGCGCAGCAAACCGGTGGTCGATGCCACCGAGACCTACATTGGCGGCCACCCGTGGCAAACCGTGGCCATCAGCGCCGGGTTCGGCCTTGTCGTAGGGTTGCTACTGGGCCGGCGCAACTGATCGACGCCATCCCCCAGGCCCTGCTCGTACTCATCGTGCAGGGCCTTTTTTTGCCGCGACACATAGTTACCACCGAACCTGCACAGCGCCTGTCCACCATCGCCCTGACGCCCGCCCCGCGCGGTACCCACTCAGGACGACGACATGAGCCAATTCCCCTACCCGTATTTTTTCGACGAAGCCACCCGCGTCACCAAACGGCCCAACGAGCGTGAGCGCGCCCTGGGGATCAGTGACGTGGACCGCGATTTCCTGCGCAATCTGTTTTTCAGCACCGACGCCGGGCGCCGCCATCAATCCCCGCCGATGATCGCCGAGCGCTTGCTGATAAGCGCCACCGGTACGGCGCCCATTGAATTGGCCGGGGCGTTCATGATGAGTTCCACCGCCGCCTACGCCGCCGCGTTTTTGTATACGCCTGAGGAGGGCCTGGAAAAATTCGACAACACTGCCGCCGTGCTGGCGGCCTTGGACGAGCGCCTGCGCAGCAGCACCCGGCGCACCTCGTTGGTGCGGTTCCTGTCGATCCAGCAGCGTGCCCGCTTCGACTTCTCGGCCTTGCTGCCGATCACATCCCAAGTCATCGCCGGCAACGTGTTTGAAGAGCAGAAGGCCGCGATCGACCGCCACCAGGCCTTGAATACCCAGGCCATGCTCCAGGAATTGCTGACGCTGCCCACCCTGGGCGCGATGCTCGATCAACTGCTGGCCTCGACCCTGCGCCCGGTGTTCCCGCGCTTGGATGCAAGCAAGACCCACGTCAATATTTTCACTCGCTATCCGCCCGCCGAAGTGCCAATCCAATGGCTCGATTCCATGTCGCTGCGCAACGCTTTGCTGTGGCTGTACCGCAACCAAGCCTGGCCCAAAGGCCAGCGCCGGGAATTTTTCAACCCCAGGAACAAGGGCGAGGCGCAAGACCCCACACCCTGGGAAAATGCCTTGCATGAGGCGGCCCACAAACTGTTGCCGTTCATGCAGAGCGTGCTGGAGAGTTTCTGGAACACCGCCATGGACACCGGCGCGTCACGGCGCGAGTTCTTTACCCAGGCCATGAGCGACAAATGCCGGGTGGACTTGCTGTTCAAGCGCCAGGAGCAGGTGCTCAGCGCCGAGCAAAGCCAGCGCCTGGAGGTCCTGTATCGCACCAGCGCCCCTGAACGCATCAGCCCACCACACCCGTTGCACGCCGAAACCGTCCAGATGTGGGAGTACCGCGCCCACGCCATTGTGCTGGCCGGCACCCTGATAATCCGCAACACCCAGACCTATCTGTATACCCAATCCCTGGGCTTGCAGGTGCTCAAGGACGACGATGACCTACAACGCACACTGCTGGCGATGGCCAAGGCGCCGAGTTATGAAGACGACTTCTACAACTTCCTCAGCCAGGAGGAACGTGCGCGGTTCATCGGCTTCACCACCCCCGAGTTCGGCAGCGAGCCCATTCAGGCAGGGGTGTTCGAAACCCTGTTCAACACCATCATCGAAAAGCAGCAACACAACCTGCGCTATGCCCTTGAGGTGTACCGCCGCACCCAGGGCGATATCGACCTCAATGCCCTGGTCGACCAGGTACTGGATATTCGCAGGATGTTCGATCACCGCCTCCTGGCGCTGGACAGCCAAGGTCGCTGGACGACCCACCCGGTGTCGACCACGGTGCCGATCGAACGCGCGCGGCTACATATCAAGACCTTGGCGAGCATCGAGGCACCGCTGCGCCAGGCCATGCTGGGCAGCGCCGGCATCGAAGAGATCGTCAGCCACGAACTGACCCGCCAATTGCAGGCCGCCCATATCGCCCACACCAACCCCAATGCAATATTCCTCAACCACTACGACTCCAGCGCCCAGGAACTGGAAGCACGGCCGCCCGTGGCCAGCCAGACCCTGGTAGGTTTTTTCCTCAGGCGCCTGATTGACCAGGACCCGCCGCTGGAGCTCACCGAGCGGGCCGGCCTCTATGGCCCGCCGACCGCCGGGCAGGCGCGCCGGTTAGCCGGGATCGACCTGCGCCTGTTCCGCCAAGTGGTGGAAACCACCCTGAGCTACTTTCGCCATATCAACGTGGCCGAGGTCCCGCGCGAGGCCCTGGAACAGCTCAAGCCGCAACTGGCGCACGTCATGTCCACTGCGATCCTCGACGAAGCCCGTACCCGTAAAGGGCAAAAAAGCCTGAGTGAGCGCGACCTGGAGATTGTCGAAGCGTTCTTCACCGCCGCCCCCGACGGCTTGAACGGGTTCATTCCCGAGGCTTTTTCGCCCACGGTGTATCGCAACCTGCAAGGTGAGCCACTGACCCTGGCCAACTGTTTCCTGCTCACCGAGCGCGGCGGCCTGGACCCCCAGCATTCTGGCCGGGCCGTGTGCTGGAGCCCGGCCCGCGGGCTCGAAAGCTTCGCCTCGGTGCAGGAGGCCAGGACCCGGCTAGGCCAGCAACTGCGCGAGCCGAACCGGCGCCTGGACCTGCTGGAAAACCTCGCTCCCCAGCATTACCTGGCCCACGACATCTACCATCCTGGGCCTCTGCGGGCGATCAACGCGCCCGCCGCGCAAAGCTTGCAACAGAGCTGGATCGACCACTGGCTCGCCCTGCGGGCCAAGATCCTCTCGTTCAAGCGCCCATTCAGTGCCCTGGCCCCCTTGCTGTACCACCTCAGGCTCAGCCCCCCGGCGACCAACCTCGGCCATGCAACGGATATCCCCAAGCTTGCGCTGGCACGCCTATCGCTGCCGGCCTGGCTGGGCATGGCGCCCCCCCGGGAACTGCGCCGCCACGCCGAGATCGCCGAGCAGTACCGCCTTCGCCTAGGCGATGGCAAGGACTACCTGAACCAGATCATGCCGCTGCGCGACTTCATCGAAGGGAAGCTGCGCACACTGCTCCAGGCCTACGCCCTGCGCCCCGACGAGGTCACCATTACCCCAAAACTGGCCTTGGCCGGGCACCCGCAGAACCTGCTCGACTTCGCCCTGAACCCGGTGGAACAACAAGCGTCGGCCTTTAGCGTCCGTTGCAGCGACGAACGGCTCGATGAGCAGACGATTCGCGGTTGGTTGCAACAGCTCGCCAGCCAACAGGATTTTCAGGCCCAGTTGCTTGCCAACCTGCTCCCCGGCAAGCCGGGGGCACTGGAGCGCGAGGCGCTCTACATTGCCCAGTTGCCCTGGCAACTGCTTCTGCATGCCCATGGCCTGATGCTGGAGGAGCGCCTCTCGGGTGCCGGGTTCGCGCTCGTGCAACAGGTACTGGACATGCCCGACGCCAAGGCGCGCACCAGTGTGCAGGGGGCTAACGCGGTTATCCGGCCACTGGAGCTACTCGCCACGGCCGGTGCCACACTGGCCCAGGCGCTGAACCTGTACATCCTCAGCCCGCCGGCCGGCAGCGTCGGGCCGCACCTGCTGTATGCGCCCTACAGCCAGGGGCCGCTGTTCACCGAATTCGAGCATGAAGCGGCGTTCATCGAGGCCCTCAACCACCCTGGCGCCTTCCAAGAGCTGATCCTGGGACGCCTGCCCGCGCCACAAAACGCCACCTACCGGCATTTGCTGGAGAGCACCCGCGGCAAAACCTCGGAGATCACCCTGGCGCACAACCCGATCCAGGGCCACGCGCTCAAGCACCTGTACCAAGAGAACACCCGGCACCTGACCCACATGCTCGCCCGCCAAGCGGACCCACAGGGGGCTAGCGCCTGGGAAACCGTCAAGCAGGTCTTCAGCAGCGCCCTACGCCATGGCCTGGGCGTCATTTCGGGCAAGCTGACGTTGCCTTGGGTGATTTGGGACAGCTACCAGTTGTTCAAGGCGTCGGCGCAAGCCTTGCAGGATCATCAGTGGGCCAGCGCGCTGAGGACCTTTATCGAGGGCGTCGGCCACATGGCCAGCATCGGTGAGTTGATGGACCCCACACCGCCCCCACCTGCAGCTGTGGCGGTTGAAGACGGCGCCAGCAGCGAACCTATGCCGCAGGCCCAGACCTGGGGCGACATCGATATGACGGCCCCCTATCGCACGCTGCTGCACACCTACGAAGCCCATGACGTGGCGCTAACCGACCTGGAGTTCAACGCGCAGTCACGGGTTTACATCGCCTCGGACAGCCGCCACAGCTACGTCCCTATCGCGGGCAAGGTTTATCGCCTGCAACGGGCCGGCGAATACTGGCGAATACTGGCAGGCAATAAACAGGGCCCGTTCGTCTGCCTCGACCCCGCGCAACAGTGGGTCATCGATACCCGCAAACATGTCCCTCGCTTCGGCCAGGCCATGATGCGGGTGCTAGATCGCCAGTTGGTCCGTTCCGCCGCGCGCAGCAGCATCAACATCGAAGCGCGGGGCATGGGCCAGATTCGCCAACTCAATCCTGAACGCGCCCAGCAGATCGTCGAAGCCCTGGACCTGGCAACCTTCTATGTACAGAACTGCAAACTCAACCTGGGCCTGCTGGAATCCCAGCACGCACCGGTCACCCGTATCCACCGCTTCATCAACAGCTTTTTCGGCATCGCCTCCGACCCAGACACCGGCCCCCAGGTGCTCGACCCTGCACTGGTGCAAAAACTGCACAGGGTCGTGGACCTGGTGCTGGCGGAAATTCTTTCGCCTTCGCTCTACGCCCTGGATTCGTCGCGGTTCATCACCGGCACCCACCTCCTGGACCCCGGCAGCAACTGGGCCTTTACCATCGACCGAGACCCGGATCGGCGTATCTACCTCACGGAAAACTTCTTCCTCCCTCCCTTGCAGGACTACACCCATCGCCTGACCACCCCCTTCAACCTGGAGTGTCACGCTCGGGCGACGGCCCTGATCCATGAGGTGACCCACATCGCCTGTAACACCGCCGATGTCGCCTACCTAGAGACGGTGCTGCCGTTTTCCGACCTGATCGAAACCCTGACCCAGGAAGGCCGCGATTTGCAGACCTATCAGCGCGATATCCAGAACAACCGCTACTCGGTGCACACGCCTATCGGTGAGCTGTTCAAGTTCGTGGATGTCTCGGGGAACATCTGGAGCGATTTCGGCAGTACCGAGGACACCGAATACATCGAGGAGCAAATCCTAGAAGCCACCGGCGGGCTTGATTTGAGCAATGCCCGGGGAATATTCAAGACAAACCTGGCCAAGAGGGTCGATACCATGCTCGACAACGCCGACTCACTGACGCTGCTCATCACCACACTGGGGCGCCAACTCGATGCCATCCCTGCCAGGCGACGCCCCTCAATTCCATAGCCAGTAGGCTTGCCTGCGCTGGGCTGCACAGCACCCTTAAAGCGATGCTGTGCCCGGCGGGTTTTTACCGCCGCTAGGCGCCCGAGCGCGGGTCAGCCCGCCTTCTACTAAAGAGGCTGCGCTATCAGTCTTTCTGGTCGCGCAGGATGTTGCCCGAAGCGCCGTCGATGCGGAATTCGTACACGGTGCCATCGGCTTTGCGACCTTTGCCTTCCCAATAGCCGCTGTCATCGGCTTCGATCTGGTAGATCTCGACGTAGTTGCCCTTGGTCTTCGCGGTTTCCAAGGCTTTTTCGATGGTGATCCAGCCCGCACCCGGTTTGTCGGCCAGGGCCGCACCGGCACTCAGCAGGCTGGCGGTGGCAAGCAAAGTAGCCAGGGTTTTCTTCATCATGGTCAAACTCCTTATTGAAAAAACAAATGACACGTGTCGGGGCATTAGGGGCCTGGGAGCAAGGATAAGTTCCACTTTGATATGCAAACGCCATGACCGTTGTTCTCGTTGGCTCTGCCCGACAGTTAGAATGTAGGAAATCAGGAAGAGTAAATGAGCGAACCTACACCCTCAGAAGCTGAATACGACGCCATCACCGATGCAGCCGCCCATTGGTGCATGCGCCTGCGCGCCTCTGACTGTTCCTCGGCAGAGCGCCTGGCCTTCGAGCAATGGCGCGATGCCGACCCGTTGCACGCCTTTGAATTCGAGGCCATGCAGGACAGCTGGGAAGTTGCAGCCCAACTGCCCCGCCTCACACCGCCCCAGGTTGTCACGTCCCCTGTGCGACGCCGGCACTGGCCTGCCTATGGCGTGGTAGCCGCCATCAGCCTGGCCTGCCTGTCTATCGCGGCATACACCGGTTGGCAATTGGGCTGGTTGCCCAACGCCTACGAGCACTACCAGGCCAGCAACCGTCTGCAACGAGTGACCCTGCCCGATGGCAGCAAGGTGGAACTGAACCTGGGCACCGAGTTGACTTACAGCAACTACAAAGACCAGCGCCGGGTGACCCTGGACAAAGGCGAAGCCTTCTTCAAGGTCAGCCACGACAGCAGCCACCCCTTAGTGGTCAGGGCCGCCGAGGGGCGCATCCGCGTGACCGGCACCCAGTTCAACGTGTGGATGTACCAAGACCAAGTACGCGTCACCCTGCTCGAAGGCTCGGTGCTGGTCACCAGTAAAGGCACCCTGCCTGGCGATGGCCTGCGCCTGGCCCCGGGCATGCAGGCGCGCTACACGGCAGGCGATTTTTCCCCGCAAGTCAGCCAGAGCGACGCCAACGACAGCTCCCTGGCCTGGCGCACGGGCAAACTGGTGCTCGACAACCTGCCCCTCGAAGACGCCCTGCCCCTGATTAACCGCTACCTGGCCAAACCCGTGATGCTCGCCGACGCCGCCACCGGGCGCATCCGCATCAGCGGCGTCTATGACACCCGCGAAGTGAGGAACATCCTCAGTTCGCTGCCCAAAGTGCTGCCCGTGTACCTGACCCGGAACAAGGACGGCAACCCAGTGCTCAATTCCATCCCGCACCAACCCGCCAAGCCCTAAAAAGGCCGCGCCCCTTGCGGGCAGCGGCCTCGTTCCCCCCAGCATCTATCGCCCCGACAACGGCTTGGCGTTGATCTGCGCGCGAAGCCGGGGATAGGCGTCGAGGCCAGGGCAAAAAAACCATCAGCACGCCGCGAAGACGCAATCGACCGCTCCTACCGACAAACGCCAGGCAAAAAATCAGGCCACCGCGCCCTGTCAATTCGGGCACCTGGCCGTACGCTTACATATTTCATACAACCACCACTTCGTGATTTTGCCGGCTCAAACGTCTTATTAGATGAGAGCAAACATCATTTCCTGATTGGGCTCTGACAAGGAGTTTTCCCCCATGTACAACCAGCAACCCATGGAAGGTACAAAAGCCCTGCACGGCGCGGCCATGAGCGGTGCCGACGAAAGCTATGGCAAAGGCACGGAACGCCAGGGCAACGACCGCATCCGGGTTTTGCTCAAAAGCTTCGGTTTGCGCACCAGCCTGATCCGCCTCAAAGTCATCGACGCCCTGCTCAAGGCTGCCGAGAGCGACCGCACCCTGGGGGTGCGCGGCGTGCACAGCCACCTCCTGGAGCTGGACATCCCGTTGTCATTTTTGAGTGTGCGCGAAGTGCTCAAGCGCCTGTGCAGCGAGGGCGTCATCACCCTCAACCAGGATAAAAGCTACAGCCTGCATCAACAGGCCGCAGCCCTACTGGAAAAGTCCTGATGCGGTTCAGGGCTTGACCTTGCGGCGCATCACGCCGTTGACCACAACCACCACCACGGCCACCGTCACGGCGATGTACTGGAAGGTCTTCTCACCAATGATCCCGGCGTTTTGCAGGTACGAAAGGCCAAACATGATCCCCAGTACCAGCAGGGAAATCAGAACCGAATATTTGATGCGTTGCGACTGGGTCATGACGGGTTCCTGAAGCGTTGAAAAGTGGACTGCGCCGAGCGACCACGGCGCCAAACGGCGGCCATGGTACAGGCCCCGGGTAGTTTTGGCTCCCTTGCCCACCTGCCTGACAAATCTGTAATCACCCCGCGCGCCCAGCAATGCTAAGGTCACGTCCCGGCACCCTGCCCAGGCACGGCGAGACTGATTCGCGCCGGCAACCTTCGGATTCCCCTGTCATGAAAACCTCATTGCGTCTGGCAGCCTTGTCTGCCCTATTCATCAGTTCCCTGGCCCAGGCGAGCGAACTGATCCCCATCGATGTACACCGCGACGCCAATTGCGGCTGCTGCAAGGCCTGGATCAAACACCTGCAAGACAACGGCTTCGCCGTCACCGACCATGTCGAGCCCAACATGAGCGCGGTCAAGCAGCGCCTGGGCGTGGCGCCGCGCCTGGCCTCCTGCCACACCGGCGTCATCAACGGCCAGTTCGTCGAAGGCCATGTGCCTGCCGAGCAAGTCCTGGCCCTGATGAAACGCCCCGACCTGCTGGGCGTCGCCGCGCCGGGCATGCCCACCGGCTCGCCGGGCATGGAAATGGGCGACAGCCGCGACGCCTATCAGGTCATCGGCCTGCATAAAAACGGTACGGATGAAGTGATCGCCGACTACCCGGCCCGCTAGTGCTGGCGGGTTATTTCGCCCTATTCTTCGCGGCGTTCGGCGCCGCGACCCTGCTGCCCCTGCAATCGGAAGCCGCGCTGGTGGGCCTGCTGCTCAACGGCGCCCACGGGGTGTGGGCGCTGCTCGCCGTGGCCACCCTGGGCAATGTCCTGGGCTCACTGGTCAACTGGTGGCTGGGCCGGCGCCTCGAAGGCCTGCGGGGCAAGCGCTGGTTCCCGGTCGGCCCTGCCGCCCTGGACAAAGCCCGACGCCACTATCAGGTGTATGGCCATTGGACCTTACTGCTCAGTTGGCTGCCGGTGGTGGGCGACCCGCTCACCCTGGTGGCCGGAGTGATGGGCGAGCCATTGTGGCGCTTCACCCTGCTGGTGACCCTGGCCAAAGGCGCCCGCTACCTGGTGCTGGCCTGGGTGACCCTGGGCTGGATCGGCGCATAAATCACCCGCCGCCCTGGCTTGGTGCAAACCGCGCCCGCTCGATCAGGCTCACCTCTTGCCCCTCGTCGGCGCATTTACCTGCGGCGGGGTGCGACAAACAACCACATGTCGATTGTCGGACAGCCCGGCAATCCCCACGCAGCGCTCTGCTTCCTGTCCTAGGCTGCAATCGCCGGCCCCACCGGCCCGCCATCGGTGCTGTAAATAATCGAAACTTTTCGCAAGCCCGGCCAGTCAGCTAAAAGGCGGAGTCGTGAGCGCTGGTGCAATCCTTGCAACAGCCCCACCCGTCAGTCTTTTTTTGCTTTGAACGCGCAGGGCCCAAGCCGCCCTTAGCGCCACGCTTATGCACGCGGCCACGGAGTGGCCGAACGATAAAGGGGAAGATCAATGACGAGTGCCGCTTTGCAAGCCCATGGGGAATGTGTGCTGCCTGTGTCCAGCGACTCAGTGAACCCGCCCATCGCCACCTCGGGCGGGCGCACCCAGTTGCCGTTGGCGAGCCACAATCCCAACCGCAAAAAAGTGCTGTTCGTCACCTCGGAAATCGCCGACCTGGTGAAAACCGGCGGCTTGGGCGACGTCTCGGCGGCGCTGCCCCGGGCGCTGGCGCATTTGCACGATGTGCGGGTGCTGATCCCCGGCTACCCCCAGGTGCTCAACAGCGACAACCCTATCCATATCGTCGGCGAACTGGGCGGCCACGCGGCGCTGCCGCCGTGCAAGATCGGGCGCATGGACATGCCCGATGGCCTGGTCGTCTACGTGCTGATCTGCCCTGAGCTGTACGCCCGCGAAGGCACGCCCTACGGCGCCAACAACGGCCGCGACTGGCCCGACAACCATATCCGCTTCGCGCGCCTGGGCCTGGCTGCCGCCGACATCGCCGCCAATCTGGCGCAGATCCACTGGTGCCCCGACCTGGTGCACGCCCACGACTGGCCCGCCGGCCTGGCCCCGGCCTATATGCACTGGCGCGGCCAGCGCACCCCCACTCTGTTCACCATTCATAACCTGGCCTACCAAGGCGTGGTCAGCCTCGCCTCCTGCCCGGAGCTGGGCATCCCGCCCCACGCCCTGCAACAAGAAGGCATGGAGTTCTACGGCAAACTGTCGTTCCTCAAGGCCGGCATGGCCTACGCCAGCCACATCACCACGGTCAGCGCCACCTATGCCCGGGAAATCACCACCCCGGCTTTCGGCTGCGGCCTCGACGGTTTCCTCGCCAGCAAGACCGAACAAGGCCTGCTCAGCGGCATCCCCAACGGCATCGATGAAAGCTGGGAAGCCTCCACCGACCCGCACCTGGTCAGCCCCTTCAGCATCGGCGACTGGGCCGGTAAAGCGGCCAATGCGGCCCATGTACGCGAACTGTTCGGCCTGGAGCCCAGCGACGGGCCGCTGTTTGCCGTGGTTTCGCGCCTGGTCTACCAAAAGGGCCTGGACCTCACCGAAGGCGTGGCGCAGTTCATCGTCGACTCGGGCGGGCAAATCGCGATCATCGGCCGCGGCGAACCCGAAGAAGAACAGGCCATGCGCGCCCTCGCCCAACGCTTTCCCGGGCGCGTGGGGGTGCGCATCGGCTTTAACGAAACCGACGCGCGGCGCATGTTCGCCGGCAGCGACTTTTTGCTCATGCCCTCGCGCTACGAGCCCTGCGGCCTGAGCCAAATGTACGCGCAGCGCTTCGGCTCGCTGCCGGTGGCGCGCAACACCGGGGGCCTGGCCGACACCATCGAGAATGGCGTCACCGGGTTTCTGTTCGATGAGTCGAGCATCCCCAGCTACACCGAGGCCCTGCAACGGGCGTTCAAGGTGTTCGCCTACCCGGCGCTGCTCAACGCCATGCGCTGCCGGGCCATGGCCGCCCCCTTCAACTGGTGCCAAGCGGTGGAACCCTACGCCGAACTCTACGAACAACTGGTGGCCAAGGCACAGGGCCATGTGGGCCGGCCTTGAACGGCCCTACGCAATAGCCCCTGCCCTTTGAGCGGAGAGTTTCGATGAGTGATGCGCAACTGGAAATCCTGGCCAGCCGTGCCGGCCTGGCCGTGGATTGGATCGATGCCAGCGGCCAGCCGCGCAAGGTCGCCGCTGCCGCCCTGCGCGCGATCCTGAACGGCCTCGGCTACCCGGCCTCCAGCGCCCAGGAAATCGACGCCAGCCTGCTGGCCCTGCAACAGGCCCAGGACAGCCGGCAACTGCCGCCGTTGCTAACGGTCGACCAGGGCCGCGGCCTGAACCTGGCCGCTTATTTCGCGCCCCACAGTGCCTGCGAAATCCATCTCGAAGACGGCGCTACCTTGGCCCTCGACCTGGATGCCGACGCCGTGCTGCCCGGCCTGCTGCCCGTGGGCTACCAAGAGGTGCGCATCGCCGGGCAACGCTTCACCCTGGCCGTCGCGCCCCTGCACTGCTACAGCCTGGGCGATGCCCTGGCCAGCCAAACACCGCGCGCCTGGGGCCTGAGCGTGCAGCTCTATGGCCTGCGCCGGGCCGGTGATGGCGGTTTCGGCGACACCCAAGCCCTGGAAACCCTGGCCCGGGCTGCCGCCGAACGGGGCGCCGACGCCTTGGCTATCAGCCCATTGCACGCGATGTTCGCCTGCGACCCGCAACGCTACAGCCCCTATTCGCCCTCCAGCCGTTTGTTCCTCAACAGCCTGTACGCCGCCCCCGGCACGGTGTTGGGCGAGCACGCCTTGCGTAGCGCTATCGAGGCCACAGGCCTTGGCGAGGAACTGCAACGCCTGGAGCACCTGCCGCTGATCGACTGGCCCGCCGCCGCCCAGGCCAAGCAACACGTGTTGCGCGCCCTGTATGACGGCTTCTGCCACGGTGAACACCCGCTGCACGAAGATTTCATCCACTTCCGCCATCGCGGCGGCGAGGCCCTGGAGCATCACTGCCGCTTCGAGGCCCTGCAAGCCGATTGCGCGGCCCGCGGCGAGCCCACTGACTGGCGCCTGTGGCCCGCGCGCTGGCGTGACCCGCGCAGCTGCGCCATCGCCGAATTCGCCGAAAGCAACGCCGCCCTGATTGGTTTTTTCGCCTTCTGCCAATGGCTGATAAGCCGCAGCCTGGAACGTGCGCAAACCGCCGCCCGCAGCAGTGGCATGGCCGTGGGCCTGATCGCCGACCTCGCCGTGGGCGCCGATGGCGGCGGCAGCCAGGCCTGGAGTCGCCAGGACGAACTGCTCGCCGCCCTCACCGTCGGTGCGCCGCCCGACCTGCTCAACCGCCAGGGCCAGGGCTGGGGCATTTCCGCATTCAGCCCCGAAGGCCTGGTGCGCCATGGTTTTCGTGCCTTTATCGAAATGCTGCGGGCCAACTTCGCCTACGCCGGGGGCCTGCGCATCGACCACGTGCTGGGCTTGCGCCGCTTGTGGGTGATCCCCGAAGGCGCCGCGCCCAGCGAGGGCGCCTACCTGTATTACCCGGTGGATGACCTGCTGCGCCTGTTGGCTCTGGAATCGGTGCGCCACCAGGCCATCGTCCTGGGCGAAGACCTGGGCACCGTGCCCGAAGGCTTTGCCGACAAACTCGCCAGCCACTCGATCCTGGGCATGCGGGTGTTGCTGTTCGAGCAGGACAACAGCCATTTCAAGCCCATTCTCGACTGGCCCGACAACGCCCTGGCCACCACCAGCACCCACGACCTGCCCACCCTTAACGGCTGGTGGCACGGGCGCGATATCGATTGGAACCAACACCTGGGCTTTGTCGATGAGGACGGCGCCGCCCACTGGCGCCAGCACCGCCAACGCGAGCGTGCCGGGTTACGCCAGGCCCTGGCCGCCGACCCGCAGAACTTTTGCGAAGAGGCCCGCGAGACCGACCAAGTGCTGGACGCCGCCGTGCGTTTCCTTGGTCACACCCGCGCGCCGCTGGTGCTGCTGCCGCTGGACGATGCCCTGGGCATTGAAGAGCAGGCCAACCTGCCCGGCACCACCGACAGCCACCCCAACTGGCGCCGCCGCCTGCACGGCGAAAGCCCGGCCTTGCTCGATGAGCCGGCCACGGCGCGGCGCCTGGAAATGCTCGCCTGCGCCCGGCGCCAGGCGTTCGAGCGCGACCAATGATCGGCCCCGCATCCGCAGGGCCGGCACCGTTGTTTCACGTCACCTGAGTTGAACGTAAGGAGCATAGCCATGAGCACCGATGACAAACGCATCCGTGAGTTCGCCTACCAGATCTGGGAATCGGAAGGCAAACCCGAAGGCCAGGATTCACGCCACTGGGAAATGGCCCGCAAACTGGCCGAAGCCGAGGCCTTGAGCCCCACCAAGCCGCCCAAGGCCAGCGCCAAGCCCAAGCCTGCGGCCAAACCCGCTGCCGTGGCCGACAAGCCGCAGGCGGCGAAAAAACCGCGCGCACCGCGCAAGCCGCCCTTGGCCTGAACCCACCCCCGCAGCGCCGGGCCCATGCCCGCGCTGACCGGCATTCGTCGTACCCCGCGCAGGAGTCTTTATGAGCACGCCAGGCCCACACACGTCCGTCATTCGCGAAGGTTTGCCATTTCCACTGGGCGCCAGTTGGGATGGCCAGGGCATTAATTTCGCGCTGTTCTCGGCCAACGCCACCAAGGTCGAACTGTGCCTGTTCGACGCCACCGGCGAGGTGGAACTGCAACGCATCGAGCTGCCCGAGTACACCGACGAAATCTTCCACGGCTACCTGCCCGATGCAGGCCCCGGCTTGATTTACGGCTATCGCGTGCACGGCCCTTACGAGCCGCAGAACGGCCACCGCTTCAACCCCAACAAATTGCTGATCGACCCCTACGCCAAGCAATTGGTGGGCGAACTGAAATGGTCCGAGGCGCTGTTCGGCTACACCATCGGCCACCCCGATGCCGACCTCAGTTTCGACGAGCGCGACAGCGCGCCGTTCGTGCCCAAGTGCAAGGTCATCGATGAGGCCCACGACTGGGGTGGCGACCAACCGGTCAAGGTGCCGTGGGACAAGACCCTGGTCTACGAGACCCACGTGCGCGGCATCAGCATGCGCCACCCGGCCGTGGCCAAGAACGTGCGTGGCACCTTTGCCGGGCTCATGACCGACGAAGTGGTGCAGCACATCCGCGAGCTGGGCGTGTCGTCGGTGGAACTGCTGCCGATCCACGCCTTCGTCAACGACCAGCACCTGCTGCAAAAAGGCATGACCAACTACTGGGGCTACAACAGCATTGCGTTTTTCGCCCCCGACCCGCGCTACCTGGCCAGCGGCAGAATCGACGAGTTCAAGGACATGGTCGCGCGCCTGCACCAGGATGGCCTGGAAGTGCTGCTGGACGTGGTCTACAACCACACCGCCGAAGGCAACGAGCAAGGCCCCACCCTGTCCATGCGCGGCATCGACAACGTCTCCTATTACCGCCTGATGCCCGACGACAAGCGCTTCTACATCAACGACTCGGGCACCGGCAACACCCTGGACCTGAGCCACCCGTGCGTGCTGCAACTGGTCACCGATTCGCTGCGTTACTGGACGGTGAAAATGCACGTGGACGGGTTCCGCTTTGACCTGGCCACCATCCTGGGCCGCTATCACGATGGCTTCAACGAACGCCACAGCTTTCTCGTCGCCTGCCGCCAAGACCCGGTGCTGTGCCAGGTAAAAATGATCGCCGAACCCTGGGACTGCGGCCCCGGCGGCTATCAGGTAGGCGGCTTCCCGCCGGGCTGGGTGGAATGGAACGATCGCTTTCGCGACACCGTGCGCGCCTTCTGGAAAGGCGACGACGGTCAATTGGCCGACTTTGCCGCGCGCATGACCGCCTCGGGTGACCTGTTCAACCAACGCGGACGCCGGCCCTATGCCTCGCTGAACTTCATCACCGCCCATGACGGCTTCACCCTGCACGACCTGGTGTCGTACAACGACAAGCACAACGAGGCCAACGACGAAGACAACCAGGATGGCAGCAACAACAACCTGTCCTGGAACCACGGCGCCGAAGGCCCTACCGACGACCCCGAGATCAATGCCCTGCGCGCGCGGCAGATGCGCAACTTCTTCGCCACCCTGCTGCTGGCCCAAGGCACGCCAATGCTGGTGGCCGGCGATGAGTTCGCCCGCACCCAACACGGCAACAACAACGCCTACTGCCAGGACAGCGAAATCGGCTGGGTCAACTGGGAACTGGACGAAGGCGGCCAGGCCCTGCTGGGCTTCGTCAAGCGCTTGATAAAACTGCGCCTGGCCTACCCTATCCTGCGCCGCCAACGCTTTTTGGTCGGCCACTACGACGAAGAACTGGGGGTCAAGGACGTCACCTGGCTCGACCCCGCGGGCAACGAAATGAACACCGAGCAGTGGGAAGACGGCAATGGCCGCTGCCTGGGCATGCTGCTCGACGGCCGCGCCCAGGAAACCGGCATCCACCGCCCCGGCGCCGACGCCACCTTGCTGCTGGTGGTCAACGCCCACCACGACAGCATCGAGTTCCTTCTCCCGGCCGTGCCCGAAGGTGCAGGCTGGACCTGCCTGCTCGACACCCACCAACCCGATGCCGACGACCAGCCACGCTTCGAGTTCGATCAGCGGTACACCGTGACCGGGCGGTCACTGTTGTTATTCGAGCTACAGCGGGGGGCAACCGATTAGCGGCCAGGAAGAAACCGCCAACATGAACAATACTCATCGCGCCGCGCTCCAGGATCCGGAGCGCGGGTTGTCCTCCTTTTGAAGCCAGGTACGGCATCGCCCACCGTTAGCGAACGCTGCACAACAAGGATGTGTCTTGATGAAAACCCTACTAGCACCCTGTACGCGGTTGCCCGCCCAGGTCTGGAACAGTGCGCCGCAACTGCAGCATGTCCCACTCATCAGCCCCGCCAGCCTGCTGCCCCCCGGCGCCCGCGTCGTGCTTATCGCCCCCAACCCCGGCGATGAAGTGGTGATGTGCGGCGGCCTTTTGCAACTGCTCGACAAGCTCGGCCACCCCTTGCAATTGCTCTCGATCACCGACGGCAGCGCCAGCCACCCCGGCTCGCGGCGCTGGTCGGCGCAGCGCCTGAGCGTGTTCCGCCCCCAAGAAAGCGTCGAAGCCCTGCGCCGCCTCGGCCTCCCCCTGCATCACCTGCAATGGATTCGCGGCGGCTTCCCCGACAGTGCCCTGGACGAATACGAAACCGAACTGACCCAATTCATCGCCCGCTACCTGCGCCCCGGCGATGTGTTGTTCAGCACCTGGCGCAACGATGGCAATGTCGACCATGACGCCGTGGGTCGCGCCAGCCTGCTGGCCGCAGCCCAGTGCCAGGTGCCGGTGTATGAACTGGCCGTGCGCGCCTGGCATTGGCCAGCCGGCGAACAGGCGCGCCTGCCCTGGCACCGCGCCCGAAAAATTCGCCTCGACACCTGGGCCGCCGCGCGCAAAAGCCACGCCACCCACGCCTACGCCAGCCAACTGCAAGGCGAACCGGCCCTGGGCATCAAACCCTCCCTGCCACGGGCCATCCTTGAACGCATGCGCCAGCCTTACGAGATTGTTTTCGTCTAGACCGGCGCTGTAGGAGCGGGCTTGTGTGGGAACGGGTTCACCCGCAATCAGGCCGCAACAGCCGTTCTATCGCTATTGGCTGTCAGGCCACCATCGCGGGCCAGCCCGCTTCCACAGGGTGGGGCAAGGACCGATACCGTTCATCGCTACTGTCAGATCTGACAGTAGCCAGGCCGCAGGCTGCGGGTATGTGATGGCTTCACCCGCGCATCGAGCCTGAGA
>NZ_JCBCUY010000043.1:0-43412 GCF_059862705.1 Pseudomonas sp. MF08817 | reverse complement strand
GACATCACTGTCCAAGTGCTTGTGGAATCAGTGTCCAAGTGGCCGTGGAATGAGTGTCCAAGTCAGCGTGGAGTCGCTGTCCAAGTGTTCGTGGAATGGGTGTCCAAGTGCGCGTGGAATCCCCAACGACGTCACAGTTTCAACAATCAGCTGTCACCGGTAGAGTTTGAAAAGCGTTACGTAGCGAGCCTGGAGAGTGTCTAGAAAACCCGGGGCGATTCACCCTATGACGCGGCCCTTACCCGATTCAGCGTCGAGGTACTTGAACCAATAACGCATACCGGAGGCACAAAGGTTCATTACGGTCGCTTGGCTGACCCCCGACGATTGAATTTCTTGGACGGCCTCGTGTAGCTGACGTGAGAGCAATAGTCTCGTAGCTGGCTCAATCGCTTCCGGTACCGATGCCCACTGCGCGAAGTCGAACACCCTCGTTCCAACGCAAATCGACATGTCACCAGGAGTTTTTTTTGCTGTTTCAATTGAGATGATGTTTTCTGGCTGCATGCCATAGCTTTTTCTGGGTCTAGGCATGTGCATTCCCTAGCAAGTCCAACTCTTCCTGATATGTATTCAGTTCCGAGTTTTCCATGAGATCAAGACAATGAAGATAGATGCTAGTCGTTTGGACGCTGCTGTGGCCCAAGCGATCTCGAACCCATGCAAGTGCTTGCCCCATGGCCGCACGCTTCGACTGGTGGAGTAGTTCAAAAGTAGCAAAGGTATGCCTCAGCATGTGCGGAGTAACCCTGAACATAATCCGAGGTTGCTTCCCAGACCAAAGTCGTCTGTACGCATTGTTCAAGCCTTTTTCACTGAAAGGGTGACCATCTCTGTTTAAGAAGATGGGTTGAATCCCAGAGCGGCTTGCACTGCGACCAAAGTTGGCCCTGAATGCTCCCTCAGCAAAGCTCAGATAATCGAAAAGCTCCCGCATGACGTGCCAACCAATGAAGACTGTCCTAGGTTTTGAATTCTTCAGCAGCATGTCCGATGGGCTGAGATCAACACGAATGCGCTTCCGTACATCGAGCCCTGTCGGGTCAAAAACATACTTAATAGGGAATGTCCTGCATTCTTCATTGCGAAGGCCAGTTTGAAGCATCAGCACCGTCATCAATCGAAGCGTTTTGGTTGTGCATGCCTGAACCAGAAGCTTGGCTTGCTCAAGCGATAGAAGTTTAGGCGGCTCTCGGAAGACCTTGAGCCGAAGGTCGTCGCCATCTGTCATCTTGGCGGCGTGTGCATGCCTCAAAAAGCCCTGATTGTTTCCGGCAACAAATTTCGGTGAGGCATCCCAAGGAACTGAGCTAATGCGGCCTTGTTTATGCGCCCATTGATAGAACCCCATGAGGCATGTCAGCCGCTGGTTCAAAGTGCTCGGTTTTATGGCCCTTAGGCCCGTTGATGGTCTTGTCAGGGAAATTGACCAGTTCCTATACGCGGCAAGATTACTTACGGCGGATCGAGCGTGCCCCGCGACAGGGACATGAGCCCAATCGAGGGCGTTTGCCTCCAGCCATGAGAAATAGTCATACAGTGCTTCGCCGTGATTTCTCCATGTCTTGGGGCTACGCGTCTTGCCTCGTTCCAGCGCCAGATACATGAGGTAATCGTTTGCCGGCTCAACCAACTCCATTTGCCCGTTCAGCAGGAAAGGAATTCCAATATAAGCCTGGGTTAGCAGGACGAAACTGTCATCGGTGAACAGTAGCCTCATGGTTCATACCACTCATTGAGCACTGAGAGATCCTTTCTCTCTAAGCTAATGAATCATGGGCGCTCTGTCTGTAACAGAAATAGGGTTACCCTCCCTGAACAACGCCGCCCGCGCCGCTTCGCCGAACAGGCTGCGGTCGGAGAACACCAGCACGTCCGGGCTGAGGCCGGCCAGGGACTCGACGGAAAACGGCTTGTAGCCCGTGTGGCTGGCCAAGTTGCGCCCGCCCGCGCGCTGCACCACCCAATCGGCGGCGGTGTCCTTGCCCGCCACCAGCGATTTGCCGCCGGCATTGCCGATCACCACCAGCACCCCCGGGGCCTGGGCGCGGGTTTGCGCCTCGCGCACCCATACGGCCTGCTGGTCGAGGCGCTGTTGATACGCCGTGAACAGCCGCGCAGCCTCTGCTTCAGCACCAAGTAGCGTGCCCAGGCGTTGCAGGTTGGCCTGCAAGACGGGCAGCTCAGGCTCGGCAGAAAACAACTCGACCTGCACCCCGGCGCTGCGAATTTGCGCCAGCACCGGCGGCGGGCCCATTTCATCGGTGCCCACCAGGATTTGCGGGCGCAGGCTCAAAATGCCCTCGGCCGACAACTGGCGCTGATAGCCAATGCTAGGCAGTGCCTTGAGCGCCTCGGGGTGCTGGCTGGTGGTATCGACCCCGACCAATCTAGACTCCCCGCCCAGGGCACTGACCCACTCGGACAACGCGCCCCCGGCACTGACCCAGCGCTGTGCCACATCGGCCGCGAACGCCGTCGGGTTGAACAGCAGGGCGGCACAGAACGCGACGGTGAGGGTACGCAGGCGCATAGCGGGTTTCCTTTATGGCTAGGCTGGTTGTGTCAGGCCGCGCGGTGGGGGCCTCTATGCAGCGGTGCACGGCTGGCGAAGCCGGCATTTGATAATTGTTTGCATTTGAACGTCAAGCACTGACATTTCCCCTTACCGTGGGATGATCGCCCAGGCCCGCCGCCTGCGGCACTTGAGGAAAGACATGAAGTTTCTATGCAACAGCAGTGAACTGGCCGACGCCGCCAGTCGCGGTTTTGAGGTCGAGGGCCAGAAGCTGCTGGCCGTGCGCCGCGACGGCCAAGTCTATCTCTACCTCAATCGCTGCCCCCACCGCGGCATACCGCTGGAATGGCAACCCGACCGTTTTCTCGACGACAGCGCCAGCCTGATCCAGTGCGCAACCCACGGCGCCTTGTTCCTAATGGAAACCGGCGAGTGCATCGCCGGCCCCTGCGCCGGAAAATCCCTGGCGGCCCTGCCCTGCCGGGAAGACAGCCAAGGCATCTGGGTCGGGCTTTAACGGCCCAACTGCACGGGCAAGCGCCGTTCCACGCGGATCTCCTCGCAGGTCAGGCTCACGCCGTAGGCCAGAACTTCCACGCCTGCCGTAACCGCCTCACGCAACGCGGCCGCGTAGCCCGGGTCGATTTCCTCGGCCGGGCGCACGGCGTCGATGCCGGTGAGGTTGACGCAATACAACTGCACCGCCCGCACGCCGTCACGGGCCAACGCCGCCAGTTCACGCAGGTGCTTGGCGCCGCGTGCCGTTACCGCGTCGGGAAACGCCGCCACTGGCGTGCCATCAAAGCCCAGGGTGACGCTCTTGACCTCAACGAACGCCGCGCCTTGCGGGTAGTCCAGGCGAAAGTCGATGCGGCTGTTTTCCTGGCCGTATGGCACTTCGCGCTTGAGCCCGGTGAACCCGGCAAGTTCGGTGATCTGCCCGGCGCGCAGGGCCTCCTCGATCAAGCCGTTGGCCCGCGCCGTATTCACACAGGCCAGGCGCCCTTGAGGGGTCTGGCTGATTTCCCAAGTGCCGGGCAGTTTGCGCTTGGGGTCGTTGGAACGGCTGAACCAGACCACCCCACCGGGCGCCATGCAATTGAGCATCGAGCCGGTGTTGGGGCAGTGGATGGTCAGCAGTTCGCCTTCCAGGGTTTCGATATCGGCCAGAAAACGCTTGTAGCGGCGCAGCAAGCGGCCCTCTTCCAGGGCAGGAGAAAAGCGCATCAGCCTTGCCAACTGCGCAGGCCGCGGGCAATGCGCTCCACCGCTTCTTGCAAGCGCGGCAGGCTCTGAGTGTAGGCAAACCGCACGTGATGCCCGGCCAGGTGGCGGCCGAAGTCCAGGCCCGGGGTGAAGGCCACGTGCTCGGTTTCCAGGAAGTGCTGGCAGAAGGCGAACCCATCACCGCCGAACTGGCTGATGTCGGCGTATAGGTAGAACGCCCCTTCAGGCTCGACGGCGATGCCGAACCCCAACTCCCGCAGGGCCGGCAGCAGGAAGTCGCGACGCCGGCCGAACTCGGCGCGACGTTCTTCGAGGATGTCCAGGGTCGCAGGCTCGAAACACGCCAGCGCCGCGTACTGGGCCATGCTCGGCGCACTGATGTAGAGGTTCTGCGCGAGTTTCTCCAACTCGCCTACCGCGTCCGGCGGGGCCACCAACCAACCCAGGCGCCACCCGGTCATGCCGAAGTATTTGGAGAAGCTGTTGAGCACAAAGGCGCTGTCGTCCACTTCCAGCACGCTGGCGGCGTCGGTGCCGTAGGTCAGCCCGTGGTAGATCTCATCCACCACCAAATGGCCATTACGCGCCTTGACCGCCGCCGAAAGCCCGGCCAATTCGTCACGGCTGAGCAGGGTCCCGGTGGGGTTGGCGGGCGAGGCCACCAGGGCGCCGACGCTGTCCGCGTCCCAGTGCCGCGCCACCAGTTGCGGGGTGAGCTGATAGCGCACATCCGGCCCCACCGGCACCAGTTGCGCCGCGCCTTCGACCAGGCGCAGGAAGTGGCGGTTGCACGGGTAGCCGGGGTCGGCCAGCAACCAGTGCTTGCCCGGGTCCACCAGCAAGCTACTGGCCAGCAGCAAGGCGCCGGAGCCGCCGGGGGTAATCAGGATGCGCTCGGGGTCGATGCTCAAGCCGTAGCGCTGCTGGTAGAAACCGGCAATCGCGCCGCGCAACTCAGGGATGCCACGGGCCGCGGTGTAGCGGGTCTTGCCGGCGGTCAGGGCAGCCTGGCCGGCCTGGATGATCGGCTCGGCGGTGGTGAAGTCCGGCTCGCCGATTTCCAGGTGGATCACATCGTGGCCGGCGGCTTGCAGCTCATTGGCGCGGGCCAACAGGGCCATGACGTGGAACGGTTCGATCGCGCGGCTGCGCGCACTGTAGGGCTGAGCCATGGGTAGCCATTCCTTCAATGGGAGGCAAAAGAGCCGATTCTACCCAACCCGGGGAACGAGCGAGCGGCTAAAGCGGTCAGAGCCGTCAGCCAGGTCCCGACCAACAACCGGGGCGTACACCCCAGGCTTGACTAAAATCACTAATCACGCAGGCCACCCGACTTACCAGACGCGGCTTTGCAACCTTTTGCATGCAAGGCTGGCCGTACGCTCGACAACCGGGAGTAGCGCGGCCCGATTTGATCTGGTAAGTTCGCCCGCTTGCAGCCGCAGGGCCGGCAGGTGTCGGTGAAGGAACAATCCTGCGCAATGGATTACAAGAGTAGAGGCGGTCCATTCATGCCCACCCAAGCAAAGCAACAGCCAAACCAGTCGATCAGCGGCTTTGAACCCTACAAAGAGGTCAAGGGCGAGGAATACATGGGCAAGCCCATGCGCGATCACTTCACCAAGATCCTGAACAAGTGGAAACAGGACTTGATGCAGGAAGTCGACCGCACTGTTGACCACATGAAAGATGAGGCAGCCAACTTCCCCGACCCGGCCGACCGTGCCAGCCAGGAAGAAGAATTCAGCCTTGAACTGCGTGCCCGCGACCGCGAGCGCAAACTCATCAAGAAAATCGACAAGACCCTGCAACTGATCGAAGACGAAGAATACGGCTGGTGCGAATCCTGCGGCGTCGAGATCGGTATCCGCCGGCTCGAAGCGCGCCCGACCGCCGACATGTGCGTCGACTGCAAGACCCTGGCAGAAATCAAGGAAAAACAGGTCGGCAAGTAGTCGCCGGCTTGTATAAAAGAACGGAGCGTGCGAACGCTCCGTTTTTGTTTGCCCCGCTTTATCGCCCCGCCCGCCGCCCCAGGCAATGCTGTTAAACTCCCGCGCCCCATTCCCCAGCAAGGCGCTTTGCATGTCTTCCTTGAATCAGGCGCTGCGCGCCGCCCTCGATCATCGCCAAGACCTGCTCGCCACCCTGCACGGGCAAGGCACCGATTGCTATCGCCTGTTCCACGGCAGCCAAGAAGGCGCCGGCGGCCTGACCATCGACCGCTACGGCCCGCAACTGCTGGTGCAAAGCTTCCACCAAAGCCTGGAACGCGACGCCTTGCTGCAACTGCATGCCCTGGTCGATGAGCATCTGGGCCTTGCGACCCTGCTCGTCTACAACGACCGCTCCCGGGGCAACTCGCGCATCGACCGCCAAGACAGCATTTACCAGGCGCACGACGCCGCCCTGCAAGACCTGGTCGGCCACGAATGGGGCCTGAACTACCGCGTGCGCGGCCGCCATGCCGGGCAAGACCCGCTGCTGTTTCTCGATCTGCGCAACACCCGCGGCTGGGTCAAGGACCACAGCGCCGGCAAGAGTGTGCTCAACCTGTTCGCCTACACCTGCGGCGTCGGCCTCAGCGCAGCGGCCGGTGGCGCGCGCGAGGTATGCAACCTGGACTTCGCCGAAGGCAACCTGGCCGTGGGCCGGGAAAACGGCCAGCTCAACCCGCACCTGCCGGCCATGGAATTCGTGCAGTCGGACTACTTCCCCGCCATCCGCCAACTCGCCGGGCTGCCCATCAGCCAGCGCCGCGGGCAGAAACTGCCCAGCTACCCACGCCTGGAACAGCGCCAGTACGACCTGGTGCTACTCGACCCACCGGCCTGGGCCAAAAGTGCGTTCGGTACTGTCGATTTGCTGCGCGACTACCAGAGCCTGCTCAAGCCCGCCCTGCTGGCCACCGCCGACAATGGCGTGCTGATCTGCTGCAACAACTTGGCGAAAGTCAGCCTCGACGACTGGCGCGAGCAGGTGCTGCGCTGTGCCGACAAGGCCGGGCGGCCAGTACGCGACTGGCAGGTGATGACGCCGGGGGCGGACTTCCCCTCCCACGACGGGCAGCCGCCCCTCAAGACCCTGATCCTGCAACTCTGAGACAAACTTCAGGCGCCAATAAACACGGCTACTTCGGAACCAGAATGGCGTGCCATACTCCAAGGCACTCCGATTCAGACAGATGACGCCGCACATGCCCAAAGGATTGATTCGCGCTATTGGCGCCCTGTTGACCGCCCTCGCTCTCTACAGCTTGCTGGGCTTCTTGATCCTTCCAGGCATTGCCCTGCGCATCGCCAACCAACAGTTAGCCAACTACGCCACCACCCCCGCCCACATCCAGCGTATCGAACTCAACCCGTTCAGCCTGGAACTGAGCGTCTGGGGCCTGAACATCGGCGAACCGGGCAAGGAGCAAGTGACCTTCGAGCGCCTCTACGCCAACCTGCAATTGGACAGCCTGTGGACCCGTGCCCTGCACCTGGCGGACGTGGAGCTGGACAAGCCCAAGACCCAGATCCTGTTCGGCAAGGACGGCAAGCTCAACCTGCTGGGCCTGTTCAACCTGCCCGCCAGCGAACCCACCCCCGCCGACCCCGAGGCCAAGCCGTTCCCACTGCGCATCGAGCGCATCAAACTGGCCGGCGGCTATGTGCACTTCCAGGACCTGCGCCCCAGCGAGCCGATCGAATTCCTCTACGACAAAATGGACCTGGAGCTGAAAAACCTCAGCACCCTGCCCGACGACAACGCCGACATGACCCTGGTGGCCGCCGGCCCCGAGGGCGGCAAGATCGATTGGACCGGCAACTTCAGCCTGGTGCCGATTGCCTCCGAAGGCACCCTGAAAGTCACCGACGGCAAGATGAAAGTCTGGTGGCCCTACGTGCGTGACGCCGTGCCCCTGGTGCTCGAAGACGGCGTGCTCAACCTCAGCACCCGCTACAAACTCAACCTGAGCCAGCAGACCGAACTGCTGCTCAGCGACGTGGCGGTCAGCGTCGCCCCTTTCGCCATCAAGGCCCCCGACGGCCGCCCACTGGCGCGCCTGGAACGCCTGGACATCAGCGAAACCACGGTCGACCTGGCCAAGCAACAGGTCATCGTCGGCAAGATCCGCAGCCAGAAGCTGGAAACCTGGGCCGCCCGCGAAGCCGATGGCCAACTCGACTGGCAAAAGCTCTTTGCCAGCCAACCGGCCAAGCCGGCGTCCAAAGCGGCCGCCACCGCCCCGGCCACCGCCGACACCCCCAAAGCCGACCAACCGGCGCCGCCCGGCAAGCCTTGGCAAGTGCTGCTCAAGGACGTGCAACTGCGCAACTACCACGTGCACCTGGCCGACCGCCAAGCCAAACCGGCCGTGGCCCTGGAACTGGGCCCGCTGAACCTGGACCTGCAAAACTTCGACAGCCTCAACCAGTCGCCCTTCACCCTCAAGCTCGATACCGGGTTGGGCAAGCAGGGCAAGATCCTGGCCAATGGCGAGGTCAACCTGAACCCGGTCAGCGCCAAGCTCGCGGTGCAAACCAAGGACATCGACCTGCGCGTCGCCCAGTCCTACATCAGCCCCTTCATTCGCCTGGAACTGCGCAGCGGCATGCTCGGCAGCGACCTGGCGGTCAACCTCAAGAGCACCGAACCGCTGGCCCTGAGCATCACCGGCCGCGCCCAGGTCGATCAGTTGCACACCCTCGACACCCTGAAAACCCGCGATTTCCTCAAGTGGCAGCAAGTGGTGGTCGAGGGCCTGGACTACCGCCACGGCGACAGCCTGTCGATCAACCGCATCAACCTCAAGCAGCCCTATGTGCGCTTCATGATTAACGATGATCGCACCACCAACATCGACGACCTGCTGATCCCGCAACCGGCCGACAGCGGCGCGAAAAAAGCCGCCGCCAAACCCGCCGC
The DNA here is from genome assembly GCF_059862705.1 of Pseudomonas sp. MF08817. Lineage (NCBI taxonomy): Bacteria > Pseudomonadati > Pseudomonadota > Gammaproteobacteria > Pseudomonadales > Pseudomonadaceae > Pseudomonas > Pseudomonas sp. MF08817. The sequence goes on along the minus strand of NZ_JCBCUY010000043.1, from coordinate 34,753 downwards.
CAGCCAGGAAAAACCCCTGGGCATCCACATCGGCGGCATCGCCATCAACGACGGTTCGGCCAACTTCGCCGACTTCAGCCTCACGCCCAACTTCGCCACCGCCATCCAGCAGCTCAACGGCCAGATCGGCACCATCGACAGCCGCCAGGCCAAACCGGCCACCGTGGACGTCAAGGGCAAGGTCGACCGCTATGCGCCGGTGACCATCAAGGGCAGCGTCAACCCCTTCGACCCAATGGCCGCACTGGATATCGCCACCAGTTTCAAACGGGTCGAACTGACCACGCTCACGCCCTACTCCGGCAAGTTCGCCGGCTACCGCATCCGCAAGGGCCGCCTCAACCTCGACCTGCACTACCTGATTACCAAGGGCCAGCTCAAGGCCCAGAACAAAGTGGTGGTCGAGCAACTGCAACTGGGCGAAAAGGTCGATAGCCCGGACGCCGTCAGCCTGCCGCTGAAACTGGCGGTGGCGTTGCTCAAGGACGTGGACGGCAAGATCTCCATCGAACTGCCGGTCACGGGCGATCTGAACAACCCGCAGTTCAGCGTGATGCCCATTGTCTGGCAAACCCTGCGCAACCTCATCGTCAAGGCCGCCGCCGCGCCGTTCAAGTTGATCGGCGGGCTCGTCAGCGGTGGCGGGTCGCAGGACCTGGGCACCGTGTCCTTCGCCCCCGGCTCCAGCGAGTTGGGCAGCGACGCCCAAGCCGCCCTCGCCACCCTGGCCAAGGCCCTCAAGGAACGCCCGGCCCTGCGCCTGGAAATCGAAGGCACCAGCGCCGCCAGCAGCGACGGCCCGCTGATTGCCGAGCAACGCCTGGAGCGCGAATACCAGTACACCTACTACAAGATGCTCCAGCGCCGTGGCGACAAAGTGCCGGCCCAGGCTTCGCTGCTGCAAGTGCCGGAAGACGAGAAAGCGCCCCTGCTCGAAGGCATCTACCGCACCCGTCTGAAAACCCAGCCACCGGCCGAATGGGAACAACTGAGCCGCCGCGAGCGCACCGAAAAACTGCATGAGGGCGTCATCAAGTTCTGGAGCGAAAGCGATGTGCTGCTGCGCCAACTCGGCCAGGACCGCGCCAGCAGCATCAAGGACTACCTGGTGGATAAAGGGCAACTGGCCGACGACCGCGTGTACTTCATCGACGCCAACCTGGGCGAGGCCGAAAGTGATGGCCGGGTGATTACCCCGCTGCACCTGGACGCCGAATAGCTTATCGGCGAACACAAAAAATCCGGCCGAGGCCGGATTTTTTGTGGGCGATCACTGCATCCAGGGTGGAGGCGGTTCTTCAGCCTTGCTCGGCGGTGCGTCGTCGGCGGCGCGTACCGCTTGCCGACGCTCCTCGTCGAGGCGCGCGGCCTCGATCTCGCGCATGATCCCGCCCACGTCCGCCAGCTCTTCGGGTTCGTCGAACTCGCCGGTCAGCACACTGGCCGGGTGCAAGGTGCCGGCTTCGTACAACGCCCACATTTCCTTGGCGTACTTGGTCGCCTTCAACTCCGGGGCAAAACGCCCGAAGTAGGACGCCATGTTGCCCACGTCCCGCTCCAACATGCTGAACGCGTGGTTGTTGCCCGCCGCGTCCACCGCTTGCGGCAGGTCGATAATCACCGGCCCGGTGGGCGTAAGCAGCACGTTGAACTCGGAAAGGTCACCGTGCACCAGGCCGGTACAGAGCATCAGCACAATCTGCTGGATCAGAAAGGCGTGGTATTCGCGCGCCTGCTCCGGTTCCAGCACCACGTCGTTCAAGCGCGGGGCCGCATCGCCGTACTCGTCGGCAATCAGCTCCATGAGCAGCACGCCTTCAAGGAAATCGAACGGCTTGGGCACCCGCACGCCCGCGCCGGCGAGGCGGAACAGCGCCGCCACCTCGGCATTCTGCCAGGCGTCCTCGGTCTCTTTGCGACCGAATTTTGAGCCCTTGGCCATCGCCCGCGCCTGGCGGCTGTTGCGCACCTTGCGGCCTTCCTGATACTCGGCCGCCTGGCGGAAACTGCGTTTATTCGCCTCCTTGTAGACCTTTGCGCAACGCAGCTCATTACCGCAGCGCACCACATAAACAGCTGCTTCTTTACCACTCATGAGTGGGCGCAGCACCTCGTCGACCAGACCGTCCTCGATCAGGGGTTCAATGCGTTTTGGAGTCTTCATCAGCTTTTATTGTGGGTCCTTTATTACCAAACACGCGAATGTCACTCGTTATACGGCAATCCTCTCTCCGGTGGGAGAGCCTGCCGACCTATGAACGCAACCGATGCACTCAATGTGCCAGATTATTCGGACAAAACCCGAGGGCCTATGCCGACCGCGAGGAATCATAGCCGACGCGGCAAACCCAGCATGCCGCACACCCAGCACCATTTGCGACAGAATCTGACACAGCAGCGCCAGGTGTCTGAGGATTTTTCCTCAGACACCTCAATTTCCCGCCGCGCCAGCCGAAGCCCTTACAGACAAGGGAGTTTGTCTGCCTCCAACAAAAAACCGTCATCGACCCGGTGACAAAGGCTTTCCCCGCTGCGGGACGAAAGGACTCGACGCACCACACAAGACGTTTACGGCTGCCGTCAATCCGCGATCACTTCGTGGGCCTACAAGAAAAATCTGGAGCGCGGATGAACATCAAACAAAAGCTGACCTGGGCGTTTGCAATCATCGCCTGCTTGCCGGTCGTACTGGTCGCCACCCTGGTGGTGCTGAACTTGCGCAACGATGCCAAAGAGGCCTTTGTCGATAGCAGCGGCCGCGAGATCCGCCAGGTCAGCAACGCCATGCAGATCTTCTTCGACAGCATCAGCCAGAACGTCAACTACCTGGCTTCCCAGCCGCTGATCCGCAACACCGACGACAGCCTCAAGACCTACATGAGCGCCGATGCCGCCCAGGTCCCCCAAGGCGACGTGGACAAGCAGATCTTCCGCCTGCTGGAAAACCTCGGCACCACGCACCCGGCCTACGCCTACGCGATTGTCGGCACCAACGCCGGCGGCTACGTGTCGTGGCCCGATGATGCCACGCTGAGCAACTACGACCCACGCCAACGCCCCTGGTACCAAGCCGCCCAGGCCAACCCCGGCAAGCCGATACGGCCACCGGCCTACTACTGGGCGCAAGACAACGCCACCTACGTCAGCACCGTGCGCACCATCGACAACAAATTGGGCAGTAACGGCGGCGTGGTCAGCATCGACGTGACGCTCAAGCAGCTCACCGAGATCGTCAAGCAGATCAAGCTCGGCGAAAGTGGCTACCTGATGCTCATGGAGAACTCCGGCACCGTCCTGGTGGACCCGGCGCAACCGGAGCACAACTTCAAGGCCCTGGGCAGCCTTGGCGAGGGCTACAGTGACCTGGCCAAAGCCGGCAAGGGCCTGGTGGAAGTCCAGCTCAATGGCGAGCGCTACATGGCCAACGTGTGGCCTTCCGAGCAACTGGGCTGGACCTTTATCGGCCTGATTAAACACAGCGAAGTGATGAGCTCGGCCACCCAGTTGACCTGGTTGATCGCCCTGATCGCCGGGGTGCTGGCGGTGGTGTTCGCCGGGGTCGGTGCCAGTTTCGCCAGCCTGATCGTGCGCCCGATCCGCAGCGTGGCCAGTGGCCTGGAAGGCATCGCCCAGGGCGAAGGCGACCTGACCAAAAGCCTGAACATTCGCGGCAGCGACGAAACCGCGCAACTGGCCAACTGGTTCAACCAGTTCCTGGCGGCGATCCGCAGCCTGATCCAGCACATCGGCCAAGCGGCCGGCAAGATCCTCGACACCTCGCGCAGCTCCACCCAGGTGTCCCACGACATGGCCGAAGCCGCCGGGCGCCAGCGCGAAGCGGTGGACATGGTGTCCACGGCGTTCCACGAAATGGTCGCCACCGCCAACGAAGTCGCGCGCTCGTGCAGCCAGGCCGCCGAATCCGCCGACAGCGGCCAGCGCCAGGCCCGCGAAGGCCAGCAGCAGATTGACGCGGCCGTGCAGAGCGTCGATCAGTTGAGCCAGGAAATCGAACAGTCGGCGCAGTCGATGCAACAACTGGAACGCGACAGCAACGACATCCAGTCGATCCTCGGCACCATCCGCTCCATTGCCGAGCAAACCAACCTGCTGGCCCTCAACGCCGCCATCGAGGCCGCCCGTGCGGGCGAGCAGGGCCGCGGCTTTGCCGTGGTCGCCGACGAAGTGCGCGCCCTGGCCAAGCGCACCGCCGACTCCACGGCGGAGATCGACGGTTTGCTGGGCAACCTGGCCAAACGCACCAGCCAGGTCACCCAGCAAATGCACGCCAGCCTGCAGGTGTCCCAGGAGTCGGTCAGCCGCATCGGCCTGGCGCGCAACAGCTTCGGGCAGATCCGCGAATCGGTGGACGTGATCCGCGACATGAACACCCAGATCGCCACCGCCGCCGAAGAACAGCACCAAGTTGCCGAAGACATCAACCGCCACATCAGCCAGATCCACGGCGATGCGCAACGGGTGGCCGAACTGGCCGACTCCGCGCGCCTCGACTCCCAGAGCCTGGCCGGGCTGTCCCATGAACTCGATGGCTTGGTGCGCCGGTTCAAGACCTGAGGTTCTCCCCTGTGGGAGCGGGCCTGTGTGGGAGCGAGCCCTGCTCGCGATAGGGCCGGCACAGCCTATGGGCAGCCATCGCAAGCAGGGCTCGCTCCCACCCAAGCCCTGCCCACAGCCCGCGTCAGCGCTCGACGATAGCCGTCACGCCTTGCCCGCCCGCCGCGCAGATGGAAATCAGGCCCCGGCCGCTGCCTGCGGCGTCCAGCAGTTTGCCCAGGTTGGCGAGAATGCGCCCGCCCGTGGCGGCAAAGGGGTGGCCTGCGGCCAGGGAGCTGCCCTTGACGTTGAGGCGGCTACGGTCGATGGCGCCCAGCGGTGCGGCCAGGCCGAGGCGGCTCTGGCAGTAGTCGGGGTCTTCCCAGGCCTTGAGGGTGCACAGCACCTGGGCGGCGAAGGCTTCGTGGATTTCGTAGTAGTCAAAATCCTGCAGGCTCAAGCCATTGCGCGCCAACAACCGTGGCACCGCGTACACCGGGGCCATCAAGAGGCCTTCGGCGCCGCCGACGAAATCCACCGCGGCCGCCTCGCCATCGCGCAGGTAGGCCAGAACCGGCAACCCGCGCTCCTTGGCCCAGGCCTCGCTACCGAGCAACACCAGGGACGCGCCGTCCGTCAGGGGCGTGGAGTTGCCTGCCGTCAGGGTGCCCTTGGCGCTGCGCTCGAACGCGGTCTTGAGGCCGGCGAGTTTTTCCAGGGTCAGGTCCGGGCGCACGTTGTTGTCGCGGGTTAGGCCCATGAACGGCGTAAGCAAATCGTCGTGCCAGCCTTCGGCGTAGGCAGCGGCCATGTGCTGATGGCTGAGCAGGGCCAGTTGGTCCTGTTCGGTGCGGGGGATGCTCCAGGCCTGGGCCATCAATTCGCAGTGCTCGCCCATGGACAACCCGGTGCGCGGCTCGCCGTTGCGCGGGAACTGTGGCACCAGGTGCCCGGGGCGCAGTTGCAGGAAGGCCTTGAATTTGTCACCGGTGGTTTTCGCCCGGTTGGCTTGCAGCAGGATGCGGCGCAACCCTTCATTGATGGCGATCGGCGCGTCGGAGGTGGTGTCCACGCCGCCCGCCACGCCGCATTCGATCTGCCCCAGGGCGATTTTGTTGGCCACCAGCAGCGCCGTCTCCAGCCCCGTGCCGCAAGCCATTTGCACGTCATAGGCCGGCGTGGCCGGGGACAGCCGCGAGCCAAGCACACATTCGCGAGTCAGGTTCAGGTCGCGCGAATGCTTGAGCACCGCCCCAGCTACCACCTCGCCCAGGCGCAAGCCGTGCAGGTTGTAGCGCTCGATCAACCCTTCCAGGGCGGCGGTGAGCATCGCCTGATTGCTCGCGGTGGCATAGGCGCCGTTGGAGCGGGCGAACGGAATGCGGTTACCGCCGATAATCGCGACGCGGCGCAATTGAGTCATGGAAAGCTCCCTAGGGTTTGAAAGGCTACAGACCCACAAGCGTAGGCCGTATCCAAGGCGATCGAACGACTGATCGCCATTCATGGTCCACACTTTGAGTCCCCGCCCTTGGAGAGTGTTCCATGTCTGACCGTTATATCGACTTCGCCAACTCGGCCCTCGGCCATCGCCTGGTCGGCGCCCTTGGCCTGCCGTCGCCGGTTCGCCTGGAACGCTGGCAGGCCGGGCGCCTGCGGCCCATCGAAGGCGCATTGCTGCTGGGCGGCGGGCCGCTGGTGACGCCGATCGCAGCCTTTGCCCACAAATTGACCGACGCGGTGTACAGCTACGCCAGCGACGCCGCGCCCGCCCAGGCGTGGATTCCCGGCCACGGCCCGCGCCTCAAGGCCGTGGTGTTCGACGCCAGCGCCCTGACCTCGGTGGAGCAGCTCAAGCAACTGCGCGAGTTCTTCCAGCCGCTGCTGCGCAACCTGGACAACAGCGCCCACCTGGTGCTCCTCGGCCGCGCCCCGCAAAGCCTCGACGAGCCCTTCGCCGCCAGCGCCCAGCGTGCCCTCGAAGGCTTCGCCCGCTCGCTGGCCAAAGAACTGCGCAACGGCGCCACCCTGCAATTGCTCTATGTGGGCGCGGGCGCCGAAAGCCAGCTCGAAGGGGCGCTGCGGTTTTTCCTGTCACCCAAAAGCGCCTACGTCTCGGGCCAGGTTGTGCGCCTACAGGCCTGCGCCACCCAAGTGCAGGACTGGAGCCGCCCGCTGGCCGGGCGCAAGGCGTTGGTCACCGGCGCCGCCCGCGGCATTGGCGCGGCCATCGCCGAAACCCTGGCCCGCGACGGGGCCCACGTGGTGCTGCTGGACGTGCCCCAGGCTCGCGCCGACCTCGATGCCCTCGCCGCACGCCTGGGCGGGCGCAGTGTGGCCCTGGATATTTGCGCGGCGGATGCCGGCGCGCAGTTGATCGAACAACTGCCGGACGGCATCGACATCGTGGTGCACAACGCCGGCATCACCCGCGACAAAACCCTGGCCAATATGACCCCGGAATTTTGGGACGCGGTGTTGGCGGTCAACCTGCAAGCGCCGCAAACCCTCACCCAGGCCCTGCTGGACAGCGGCACCCTGGCGGACAACGGCCGGGTGATCCTGCTGGCCTCAATCAGCGGCATCGCCGGCAACCGCGGGCAAACCAACTACGCGGCGAGCAAGGCCGGGTTGATTGGCCTGGCCGAAGCCTGGGCGCCGTTGCTGCATGGCCGCGGCATCAGCATCAACGCCGTGGCGCCAGGGTTTATCGAAACCCAGATGACCGCCCACATCCCCTTCGCCCTGCGCGAGGCCGGGCGGCGCATGAGTTCCCTGGGCCAGGGCGGGTTGCCCCAGGATGTGGCCGAAGCCGTGGCCTGGCTCGCCCAACCCGGCAGCGGTGCGGTCAGCGGCCAGGCCTTGCGGGTGTGCGGGCAAAGCGTGCTGGGGGCCTGACCATGACTGTTCATTGGCACGACCTCAGCCATCCGCCCGCGTTACCGGGGCTGTATGTGAAAGCCGCACTGCGGCGCAAGGTCCACGGCAGCGACCTGCCGGTCGATGGCCTGCGCTGCGCCGTGCAGGTCGAGCCGCGACGGTTGGCGGCGTATCGCCAGGTCTGTGGCTTTGCCGAAAGTGCGTGGCTGCCGCCGACCTATCCCCATGTGCTGGCCTTCCCCCTGCAAATGCAGTTGCTCACCGCCCAGGACTTCCCCTTCCCGCTGCTGGGGTTGATCCACCTGCACAACCGCATTCGCGTGTTGCGGCCCCTGGGCGGCGTGGCCAGTGCCTGGGTGAGCGTGCACGTGCACAACCTGCAACCCCACGCCAAAGGCGCCGTGTTCGATTTGGTCACCCGCTTGGAAGACAACCTGGGCCTGCTGTGGGAGGCCGAAAGCCGCCTGCTGTGCAAAGGCGTGAAGTTGCCCGGCGAACCCACCGCGCCAGAAGCGCCCGAGCCCCTGGCGCTAACGGCGCTGGAGCACTGGAACGCACCCGCCGATATCGGCCGCCGCTATGCCCGGGTGTCGGGGGACTACAACCCGATCCACCTCAGTGCCTTGAGCGCCAAACTGTTCGGCTTGCCCCAAGCCATCGCCCACGGCTTGTGGAGCAAGGCCCGCACCCTCGCCGCCCTGGGCGAGCGGTTGCCGGCCAGTGGCTACGAGATAAGCGTGAGCTTCAAAAAACCGCTGCGCTTGCCCGGGGCGGTGACGTTGCTGGCCAGTGAACCGGGGCCGCAGGGGGCGTTGTGTTTGGTGGGTGGCGAGATCGAACACATGACCGGGCATTGGCGTGCGCTGACGCCGTAGGTAGCAAGCAGGGGGTCAACCGCGCCGGATCAGGAACACCCCGGCCAAAATCAACACCAACCCGGCGATTTTGAAGGCGCTGATAGGCGCTTCGCGAAACCCTGCCCAGCCGAAGTGATCCAGCGCCAGGGCCATGCCCAACTGCCCGGCCAGCACCAGGGCCATGAACAACATGGCGCCGATACGCGGCCCGGCGAAGGCTGCCGTGGTGATGAAAAACGCGCCCAGCAAACCGCCACTCCAGTGCCACCAGGTCAGGGTTTTCAGCGCCGCCAGGGTCGGCACTTCACGCTGTACCAGCACCAGCAACAACAGCGCCATGGTGCCGACGAAAAACGAGATAAACGCCGCCGCCAACACACTCGATACGTTTTTCGCCAACTGGCCATTGATGCCCGCCTGCAACGGCAGGAACGCACCGGCGACAAAGGGCAGGCACAACAGCCACCAGACAGGGGCAGGCATAAAGCTCTCCAACAGAAAATAAGGTGCGCGGAGTATACGGCAATACCTAGTTACACCTGAGTATTCATTAAGTAAAAGAATAAAGGGCCCGTGATTAACCCTGTGCTGGCGGGGTGTCGCACTGCTTAATTGTATATATATAACTAAAGTTTATTTCTCGTTAGCTTCGCCTCTTACGGCCTGCCATGTCACTGATTAAAAATCATTTTTTATTCCGGATAAAGCCAATGGAACCGGGCCTTGGCGGCCGGGTATATAAGTTATTAATACCAAGTTGAGAATGGCGCCAAACAGCATCTGGGATTGTTATGGGCTCACGGACGAAGGCATCGCCAGCGACAGAACTGGCGAGCCATCGAAAACATCGAGCGTTGTACAGGTGCAAGGAATAAATCCCATGAAAACTCAAATTTCATTGAAAGCATGCACGGCAGTGGCCCTGATCCTGGCCCTTTCCCTGGGCGGTTGCAGCAGCGGCGGTGGCGGCCATAAGAGCCGTTCCAGCAGCTCCACCCCGGACAGCTCCACCGACGCCGGCAATGGCGGCACCGATGACGGCACGGGCGGAACCGGTGGCGGTACGGGCGGTACGGGTGGTGGCACCGGCGGCGGTACTGGCGGTACAGGTGGTGGAACCGGCGGCGGTACGGGCGGCGGCACCACCACCCCACCCCTGGTCACCAGCACCGTGGTCGATCAAGTGGGCGATACCGTCACGGGCGTGGGCGATGGCGTGGGCGCCATCGGCGATGGCTTGGCGGGCACCCCTGTGGTCGGCGGCATCGTGCAAAGCGTCACCCACACCACCGACAATGTGGTCGGCACCGTTGGCGATGGTTTGAGCGGCGGCCTCGGCACCCTGGGCAGCAACCCCAACGCCCTGAGCGACACCACCGCCACCGTCGGCAAAGTGGTCGGCAATGTGGGCGATGGCGTGACGGACCTGAGCGGCAAACTCAACACCGCCACCGGCAGCATTCCCCTGGTGGGCGATATCGTCGCCAAGGTCACCCCAGTGGTGGGCCAGGTCGGGGAGAAAGTCAGCATGCTCGGCGACACCCTGACCCACATCACCAGCGACGGCCCGCTGGGCAAGCTCACCGACGCGGTAGGCAATAAAGTCGCGGTGCCGGTGGTGACCCTGGCAGAAAACGTCATCAGCAAAGCCACCAATGCCACGGGCCTGGCAGCCCCGCTCAATGGCACGGTGAACGGCATGGCGAACGTGGTCGATGGCCTAGGCGACAAAGTGGCCGCCGCCGGCAACGGCAACCCGCTGACCAACACCCTCGGCGGCGCCCTGAGCAACGTCGGCGGCACCCTGGATAAAGCCGGCAACTACGTGGCACCCGCCACCGGTGGCGGCAGCACGCCAGGCCTGGGCGGCACTGGCCTACTGGAAGTGGTGGGCGGCGCAGTGGTCAACGTCACCGGCGGCCTGAATGCCGGCAACACCAACCCACTGGTCAGCGCCACTGCCGTCACCGGTGGCAGCGCCGGCACCCTCGTCGCCGTGACCGGCGGTGCCCTGGGCGGGACTGGCGTGGCCAACACCGCCGCCACCGCGCCCCTGGCCAGCCTCGGCAACGCCATCGGCAGCGGCCTGAACCCGGTCACCACTGCGGTGGCCAGCGCCACCCAACAAGTGACCGCCGCCACGGGCCTGGCCGCCCCGGTCAGCGCCATCACCAGCCAACTGGGCGGTGCGGTCAGCGGGGCCGGCGCAAGCATCGCGGCCAACACGCCTAACCCTGTGGTCAAGGCGGTCGGCGGTGTGGTTACCACCGCTGGCGGCACGGTCTCGGCGGTCAGCACCCTCACGGGCACCGGCAGCACGGGGGGTGCCACTAACGGCGGTTTGGGTGGCCTGCTCAACAACCTCAAGGGCAGCCTGAACCACTAAAAAATGCACCTGGCCGATTCGACGGCCCTTCCTACAGCGCCTACGCTTGGTTGGAGACAGAAGGTTCAGGCGAATCTTCTGTCTTTTTCTTTTTGGAGCATAACGGTCCACTCGGATCGACAGTCCTTTCGCGATGTGGTCTGACCATGGAGTGTCCTATGCGCGCTTTGGCTTCCCTGTTGTTGCTCAGCCTGTGCCCTTACGCCTACGCCGAATCCCTGCCCACCTTCCTCAACAGCAACGAAACCATCCGCAACCTGCCCGCGCCCAACCTGCCCGCCGACGCCTACCGCCCGGTGACGCCGCAGTTGCAGTTACCCACCCCGGCGCCTCAGCCGCAGCAGTTGATGATGGACACCCAGGTCACCATCAAGAAGCTCAACATCGAGGGCGGCACGATCTACCCGCTGGAGGACGTGGCCCAGGCCTACCAGCCGCTGCTGGGCCACGAAGTGACCCTGGCGCAATTGATCGAAGCCACCCGCGCCGTCACGCGCCGCTACCAGGACGATGGCTACTTGCTGTCCTACGCCTTCCTGCCCCAGCAAAGCTTTGATGGCGGCGTGGTGCGCGTGGTGCTGGTGGAGGGCTATATCAAGGACTACCAACTGCAGGGCGACATCGGCCGAGTCTCAGGCTACTTCGAGCAATTGGTGGCCAAGCTCAAGGCCGAACGCCCGCTCACGCGCGCAACGTTCGAGCGCTACACCACGCTGATGAGCCGCATCCCCGGCATCACCGTGCAGGCACAAGTGCCGCCGCCGGGCACCACCGACGGCGCGGCGTACCTGATCGCCCAAGCCAGCCGCAAACCCTTCACCAGCAGCCTCAACACCACCGACGACAACCGCAACGGCCCCCAGGCCCTGCTGGGGCTGACCAGCAATGCCCACACCGCGATGGCCGAGCAGGTCAGCGTCAGCGGCCTGTTCCCACCGGGGGACGACCACGAGCACTACTATCGCCTGGACTACAGCCAGTTCCTCAACGCCGAAGGCACCCAATTGAGCCTGTACGGTTCGCGCTACCGCGCCGACCCAGGCACCCACGTGCAGCTCGCCAATGGCCTGCAACTCAAACCGCACCGCGAAAACGACCGCTACTCCATCGGCCTCACCCACCCCTTCATCGCCTCGCCCACCGAAGTGCTCAACCTCAGCTCGCGCTTCTACGCGGTCAACGACAAGACCCGCTACCAAGTGGTCGGCTACCCGCTGAGCGTGGAAGACAAAACCGACATCCGCGCCATGGCCTTTGAAGGCGACTGGCGCAAAGCCAACGAAACCCAATTGCGCATCCTCAGCGGTGGCGTCTACCAGGGCATCGACAGCCTCGGCGCCAACAGCGACAACCGCGCCTACGACCTGGACTTCATCCGCCTGCGCCTGTCCGGGGTGCAAAGCGACAAGTTCTTCAGCAACTGGCAAGGGGTACTTTCCGCCGCGCTCTACTGGACCCAAGACACCCTGCCCGACAGCGAACGCGCCGTGTTCGGTGGGCAGAACTTCGGCCGTGGCTACCCCGACGACCAAGCCTCCGGCGACAAGGGCTGGGGCGTGGCCTACGAGGTCAACTACAGCCACAACCGCGACAGCACCTGGCTGCGCATCCTGCAACCCTACGTGGTGCTCGACCGCTCCAAGGCCTGGTTCAACGACCTGCCGGTCAAAGGCAACGACCTCTCCTCCGCCGCCATCGGCCTGCGCTTTGGCGACGCCAAGTACTACAACATCGCCCTGGAAGCGGCCAAACCCCTGGCCGACGAAGCCCTCGACACCTTCAACCGCAAGCCGCGCTATAGCCTGAGTTTCAGTTATCAGTTGTAGGGGCCGCTGCACACGGCCCTCAATGGGCGAAAAACCTCTCATACGCCAGCTCCAAACGCTGCAAGAAACCGGGGTCCGGCGCGGTGGATAACCGATGGATCGCCCGGCGGTTCATGTAGTGCCGGGCATGCACCCACGCGCCGAAGGCCGTCTCGATATCCGACTCGGCCATGCTGTCGTGGATGTCGTTGAGAAAGTGCGGGTACAGCGCTTCGATCTCGGCGATTCGGCTGCCGGGGTTGTTCCACAGCCAAAACAACGCCTGGGCCTGCGGGTCGCTGATGAAGATGTCCGGCGCCACTTCGCCGTCGAGTTGGCGCCGCGCTTGCGGCGGGTCGAACTGCGGGCCGGAGCGGGCGTGGCGGTCCATGTAGGCCAACTCGTCGGCCAGTTTCTGGTAGCGGCCAAAGGCTTTGGGGTCCAGCGGTACGCCCAGGCCCCAGCCACGGGTCTTGCGCCCGGCGCTGTGCTGGTGCTGGTCGTACCACATGCGCAGCCAGTGGATGAAGATCACCGTGTGGCCGCTGAGTTCTTCTTCGATGGTTGTCGGCAGTAGGCTGATAAACAAAGGCGCTGCCGGCACCGTGCATTGGTACGCCGAGGCTTGTGCGTTGACGATCTGCGGCTTGAAACGCTCGGTGGCCCGGCCCGACTCAAGCACCAGCGAGGGGATTTCCCGGGTGGTGGCCGCCAGTTGCTTAACGGCGGCGCGGTAGTTGCGCTGGAAGGTGGTGATTTCGGGGGGGATGCGGAAGGTTTTGTATAAATCACCATCAATCTTCGCCAGTTTTTCCAGGCTCGGCATCGGCACTCCCGCCGCGTAGGCGCGGTGATACATCATCTGCAACGGGTACCGCGACACGTTATCCGACACGTTCTCGTCATCCTCATCGGCCCCACCGCCCACATCGACCTGGGCACCGGGGAACAAACGCTCCTGGCGGGGGCCGCGACAGTCCTCGGGGTCGGCGCCGAGCATGCTCAGGGGTTTGTAAAAACGCAGTTCGTGGGCGGCGGCGTAATGCACGCAACGCTCAACCTGGGGCGAGAGGTGCAGTTGCGAAGACACCTGGTTACTCAGCGGCATAAACCCCGTCAGCAGGTTGTCGTCATAGCGGTTGGTCACGCAATCGAACAAGCCCATGAACCGGATGTGCACGGGAATGCCCTGGTAAGCCCCGCCCTCCATGAGGCCTTCCAGCAGGCGTTGGGCAAAGGCCAGGGCCAGGCCACCGCCCATGTCGTAGCCGAAAATCGCCACGTTGATCTTATGGATCGGCAGGCGCTGCTGGGCGCTCATCACTGCCAGTTGAAAGTCGCGCCGAGCGGCGTTGAGGCGCACCTCCACGCCGGTATTGAACAGCGCGGCCCCTAGGGAGCCATCACGCACCCAGCCCCAGGACTCGGCCACAGCCCCTGCCGAAACCTTGGCCCCGGCTTGCCCCGCCGACTGGGCGGCGCGCCAGGGGTGGCGCGTCACCTCCTCCCAATAGTCCTGCCACTCGCGACGCAGGTTGCGCTCGATACGCGCCCATTGTTTACGGGGTTTGGCCACCAGGCGCTTGGCCTGGCGCCCCGCCCTGCCGGCCGCCTCCTTGCCTTGCTCCAAGACCTCTTGCGCCGTCCACATCGCCCGCCGAATCAGGCTGCGATCGCGGATCCCCTGGCTGCGGGCCCAGGCATCTTCCACGGCGGCCTTCGTGCGTTCCCGGGCCTTGTCTTGGGCCATCTCAGGGGTTTTATCGTAAATAGCGTCACCGGCTTTATCGGCGATGGCAGCGGCCAATACTCGGGTTTCAGGGTCGAAGTCGGCGCCGAGGCCGGGGTAGTAATAGGTGTGAATACCCTTTTCTTCGCGCTGATAGGCCGCCTTGTACAACTTAACAATATTTGATGTAGGTCCTACAACCTCCGAAAAACCAAACCCATCAAAGTAAAAACTTAGCCACAAGACCTGCTGACAGATAGGACACAACTCCTCCGACTCGGACTTAACTCTGTCAAAGAAAACATCATCCAAACTTAATTCGATATCATCCATCACTGCACCTCACTCTCAGACGACGGCATTATTTTTGGAGTACGCAAATCATCCACCCACTGCAATTGAGGGCTTCCACTTTTCATAAAATAGATTCGGAAATATCGAGAGCTTGAGGATTCAGGCTGCGGAATAGTGACCCAAGTAGAAAATTCCTCCCTGGGAATTCCCGCCTCAAGCTCCTCTAAGCTTCGTGCAAGACTCCAACTTAAACTGACCTGCCTCCCCGCAATCACACGACACCCACACACATATCCCCCTCCTCCGCCATATATGCCATATCCATCCCTTCCAGATGGATTCCCCCAACAACCAGACTTGCTTTCCTCATCCAGTCGAAAAATATGAAGTTGACGCTCATACTGGTTATATCCAGTAATACAAACCTCCTTCGAGGCAGGTGCAAAAACATCACCGCACCCTGCCAGCAAAGTCAGCAACAGGCCTGCCATCAGTAGTTTTTTATTCATTGTTTATCATCCTTCGATTGGCGGCATGATTCTCGGAGTACGTAAATCGCCCCACCCAAGTAAGCAGCGCAATCGAAACTTCAAACTGTCTTGATATCGTTCAACTAATTCTTGCAGCTTAAACGTGCTGAGCAACAGCCAGGTCAGCCGCAACAAGATTGCACCTATGTAATAACGCTGGGTTTTGCACGCCTGTGGGTGGGCAGGGAGTTGTGCCGCATCGCTGAATACGTTGGGCGAACGCGGGGGGCCGTTTTCGGTTTTTTTTGTGTGGGGAAGCCAGCGCGTCAGTGTGGTTTGCATCGGCAAGCCTTTTGGCAACGGTCAATAGGGCGGCGAAACCCGGTGCAGCAGGCATCCATCAACAGCCCTTCACGCCCGGGGCCCACAAGAACGCAGAGCGTAAAGACTGAACATCCTTGCGTAATGTCGGAGAATTCCCGTTTTCAAGACGGCCACTTCCTGATCCCCCTATTGGGTGCAATGTTCAGTGGGTGACTACGGGCGGCGGGGTGGGACGTGCGGCACCAGAAGGGAAGCAAGGCAGGGCCGGCTACGGATTAACCAAAAACACCTTGGGCTGCGGGAACAGGTTGTTCAGGGTTTCGAGCAGGCGTACGTGGTAGATGGGTTTGCGGAACAGGTCCAGCACTTGCAGGCGCAGCAGGTCGCTGACGTCGTCCATGTCGGCGTGGCCGGAGGTGACGATCACGGGCAAGTGTTGGCGCAGGGTGTGTTCGCGCAGGCGGCGGATCAGGGTGATGCCGCTTTCTTCGGGCATGCGCAGGTCGGTGATGACCAGGGCGATGTCCGGGTGTTGGGTCAGGGTTTGCAGGGCGTGCTTGACCGAGGTGGCGGTGAAGCAGTGAAAGCCTTCGCCTTCGAGCAGTTCGGCCAGTTCCAGCAACGCCTCTTCTTCGTCGTCTACCAAAAGCAACTGCTGTCGCGACGAAGAAGAGGTCATGGGCGTGGCTCAACTCAAAGAGATGAAGGTGCAGGCACAACCGCCCACGGCTAAGGCACTGGTTTGCCACCCGGGGAGGTTCCGCCCAGGCTGGTGGTCACCGAGTTGAATTTATCCCACACGGCCCCGCCCAGCGGCGTGACGAACAGCACCAATACCACCGCCACCATGGCCACCAGCAATGCGTATTCGATGGCGGATGCACCGTCATCGCGTCTCAGAAAACGCCGCGCTTTGCGCAAAAAGTTCTGAAGGATCATTGGACTTCTCCTTATGCGCCATCGAGTGCGCTTGATACTGGGACTGCAACATGAGTCCTCTGTGCCACCTGAGCATTGTCAACAATCCCCCACCCAACAAGTGTAAGAACTGATTAATCACAAAGTATTAATCCAAAGGTTTGCACCAGCAAAACACCGTGGATAAAGGGCCAAGAACCCGCCGCCAATTATTTTTCGCGCAGTAATGGCGTTTTGGCTTAGCTGCACTACCTTCAAATAGCAAAATCGTTGCATGTTCATAGCTGCCTGATTGCCCGACGGGCCCGTTTTACGGCCGCTGAAGCAGCAGGAAAGGGAGAGCCGTCATGAACAGTCGAGTCACCATGGCCCTCGCCGGGTTGCTGTTGCTGGGCGCCGTATTCGTCGGCTACTGGGGCCTGATGCTCAACCGCCAACCCGAACCCGTAGCCGAGCCGGCCGCCCCGGTGGCCGTCAGCCAAACCGTGGAGAAAGCCGTTACCACAGCCCAAGACCAGACCCGCACACCGGTGGTGGTGCTGCTGCGCGATGTGCCGGCCTTTACCCCGTTGACCGCCGAGGATCTGACCCTGGAAAAACTGCGCAACGCCCCGGCCGGCAGTCTTTCCAGCCTGGACCAGGCCCTGGGCCGCACCCCCTGGCGCACCCTCGCCGCGGGCACCTGGCTCAACGATGAAAGCTTCAGTGCCGGCGGCCCGCTGGCGCGGATGATTCACAGCAACGAGCGTGCTTTGGCCATGGCGGTGGATGAAGTCATCGGTGCCGGCGGCCAGTTGAACCCCGGCGATTATGTGGACGTGCTGCTGTTTTTACGCGCCGACGCGAGCAACCTGCAACAGTCGGTGCAAGTGGTGATCCCGGCCATGCGCCTGCTCGCCGTGGGCGAACAATTGGGCCTGACCAACGATGGCCAACCGGCCTCGCCGGCCACCACGGCGGAAGAAAAAATGAAGCTCGAACAGCGCCGTTATGGCGCGCGCACGGTGATCCTCGCCGTGCCGCAAAAGCTCCTCAGCCGGATGATGCTCGCCACCCAGGTTGGCACCTTGCGCCTGGCCGTGCGCAGCAGCGAAGAGAAGAACCTGGCGCGTTACTGGGCTGGTGAAAATGACAGCATTGGCACAATCGACGCAACCAACAGCCAACTGTTCCAGTTCACCGAACTGGCCATGGCCCGGGCACCCAAGGGCGGCATGGTTGCCGGCCCCGTCGCCAGCGGCGGCACGCCTGCGCCACGGCGCGGCATCGAGGTGATCCGCGGCAACCAGGCCAGCCAATGAACCCCTTGATCGAGCAAGGATGCATGCGCATGCAAAAACCTTCCTTCAGCACCACGCTTGGCGCCCTGATGCTCGCCGGGCTGCCGCTGCACACCGCCCTGGCCGCGCCTGCCAATTGCAGCTCCCTGGCCGGGTTGCCGGCGGTGCTGGAGGTGGGCGAGGGCCTGCAACAGAACATCGAATCCCCCGTGGCCATCACGCGCTTGGCGGTGGGCGACCCCAAGGTCGCCGACGTGCACCCCAACGGCGACAAATCTTTCCTGCTCACTGGCATGGCCAGCGGTGCCACCAGCCTGATGGTCTGGACCGGCTGCGCCAGCCCCCCACGCCAGAGCATGGTGTTCGTGCGCGGCAAGGCCACCGCCGCCCTCACCCGCGCCGCCCTGGGCCCCACCGAGGACCCCCTGCTGCCCAGCCAGGTGCAAACCGATATCCGCTTCGTCGAAGTCAGCCGCAGCAAGCTCAAGGAAGCCACCGCCTCGCTGTTCGGCACCCGCGGCAACTTCCTGTTCGGCGCACCCAAGACCCTGCCCACCATCGACGGCGTGGTCACCCCCAAGCTGCCGGTGGACAACGGCCAGTTCAACTTCTCGTGGATCGGCGGCAAAACCATGGTGATGATTAACGCCCTCGAAGGCAGCGGCTTTGCCTACACCCTGGCGCGGCCCAGCCTGGTGGCCCTGAGCGGGCAGAGTGCGAGTTTCCTGGCCGGTGGCGAGATCCCCATTCCGGTGCCCAGCTCCGGCAGCGACAGCGTGTCCATCGAGTACAAGGAATTCGGCATCCGCCTGACCCTCACCCCGACCATCATCGGCCGCGACCGCATCGCCCTCAAAGTTGCCCCGGAAGTCAGCGAGCTGGATTACAGCAACGCGGTGAACATCGCCGGCACCCTGGTGCCGGGCCTGACCGTGCGCCGCACCGACACCAGCATCTCCCTGGCCGACGGCGAGAGCTTCGTCATCAGTGGCCTGATTAGCACCCGCAACAGCTCCCAGGTGAACAAGTTTCCGGGCCTGGGCGACATCCCGATCCTGGGGGCGTTTTTCCGCGACTCAGAGATCAAACGCGAAGAGCGCGAACTGCTGATGATCGTCACCCCGCACCTGGTCCAGCCGCTGGCCGCCGATGCGCGCCTGCCGTCGCTGCCGGGCGAGCAGATGCGCAACTACGACCCCAACTTCTACCGCATGTTCTTCCTTGAAAACGGCAACTTCGACAACCGCAGCGGGTTATCGCAATGAGCCAGAACCTGAGCCAGACCTTCCTCGCCATCACCCGCAACCCCACCGACCAGGAGTGGCTGCAAAGTGCCCTTGCGCCGTTGGGGCAAGTGGTCAGCGCCGGCGGCGGCAGCCTCGACGAGTTGCTCGCGCTGGTGGACGTAACCTTCGCCAGCCTGGTGTTCGTGGGCCTGGACCGCGAGAACGTGGTGGCCCAGTGCGCGATGATCGAGGGCGCCCTGGAGGCCAAGCCGATGCTGGCGATCGTCGCCTTGGGCGATGGCATGGACAACCAACTGGTGCTCAACGCCATGCGCGCCGGGGCGCGGGATTTCGTCGCCTACGGCTCGCGGGCCAGTGAGGTCGCCGGGTTGGTGCGGCGCCTGGGCAAACGCCTGCCGCCGGTGGCCCACAGCACCTTGCTCGGCGGCCTCACGGTGCTCTACAGCACCCAGGGCAACGGCGACGGCGCGCTGATCTCCAGCCACTTGGCGCTGGTGGTGCAAAAGAGCGGCCAGCAAACCCTGCTGCTGGACCTGGGCCTGCCCCGGGGCGACTCCCTGGCGCTGCTGGGCCTGGAGAGTTCGTTCAACTTCGGCGATGCCCTGCGCCACCTGCGCCGCCTCGACGCCACCCTGATCGACAGCGCCTTCACCCGCGCCGAAGCGGGGCTGCGCATCCTCGCCTACGCCCCGGGCGATGAGCCCCTCAAACGCACCAGCGCCGCCGAGCTGTACATGCTTCTCAGCGCCCTGCGCCAGCATTTCCAGCACATCGTGGTGAACCTCACCGGGCAGTCGGACAGCGAAGCGCTGCGCACTTTCGTCAGCCACTGCGACAAGTTGCTGTGGCGCACCGACCAGAGTGTGCTGGACTGCCGGCGCAACCTGGCGGTGCTCAACCTGTGGCGCGAAAAAGGCATGAAGCTCGACCACGCGCGCCTGCTGGTGGACAGCTACCTGCGCAGCGTCGCCCCCGACGCCGAAACCCTGGGCAAGACCTTTGGCATGGAAGTCATCGCTGTGCTGGCCCTGAGCCCCGAGCTGCGCCTCAACGCCAAGAACCAGGGCGTGAGCCTGTTTGAGCTGGCCCCGCGCGAGAGCCTCACGCAGAGCCTGCACACCCTGGGCGAACGCCTGGCCAAGCGCTCCGAAGGCTTGGCCAAACCCAAGGGCGGCTGGCTCAGCCGATTGCGAGGAACGCCCCCATGACTGGCGAAAAACTGTTCGGCGCGCCCACCGCCAGTGTCGGCGCCAAGGGCAATGCCGACCACGAAGGCCTGAAACTGGTGCTGCACCGCTACATCATCGACGCCATCGAGGAGTCGGGGAAAAACCTGCTCGAAGGCTCACGCCAGAACCTCGCGCAATTTGTCACCGATAAAGTGGCCGAGTACATCGCGCGCCTGCACCTGGCCATTTCCCGCTACGAGATGGAACGCCTGGGCGAAGAGATCGTCGACGAGCTCACCGGGTTCGGCCCCCTCGAAGTGCTGCTGCGCGACCCGGCCGTGACCGAAATCCTGGTCAACGGCCCGCATCGCGTGTTCATCGAGCGCGACGGCGTGCTGCACCTGAGCGACCTGCGCTTTATCGACTCGCACCACGTCGAGCGCGTGATGCAGCGCATCCTTTCGCCCCTGGGGCGGCGCCTGGACGAGTCCTCGCCCATGGTCGATGCACGCCTGCCCGACGGCAGCCGGGTCAACGCCATCATTCCGCCCATCGCCCTGGACGGGCCGTGCCTGTCGATCCGTAAGTTTCGCAAGGACATGCTCAAAAGCAGCGACCTGGTGGCGATGCAAACCATCGACCAGAACATCTTCGAGTTCTTCCAGGACGCGGTGGGCAAGCGCTGCAACATCCTTATCAGCGGCGGCACCGGCACCGGCAAGACCACCCTGCTCAACATCCTCAGCCAGTTGATTAACCCCCACGAACGCCTGGTGACCATCGAAGACGTGGCCGAGCTGCAATTGGGCCACCCCCACGTGGTGCGCCTGGAAACCCGCCCGCCCAATGCCGAGGGCCACGGCGAGGTCAAGGCCAGCGACCTGATCCGCAACGCCCTGCGGATGCGCCCCGACCGCATCATCCTCGGCGAGATCCGTGGCGTCGAAGTGCTCGACGTGCTCACCGCGATGAACACCGGCCACGACGGTTCCATGAGCACCGTGCACGCCAACAACGCCCAGGACGCCCTGTTGCGCCTGGAAACCCTGGTGGGCCTGACCGGCCGGCAAGTGGCCGAACGCACCTTGCGCCAGATGATCTGCGCGGCCCTGGACGTGGTGATCCAGCTGACCCGCATGCCCGATGGCCGGCGCTGCGTCAGCGAGGTGGTGGAAGTGGTAGGCGTGCGCGACGACGTGTACGTCACCAACACCCTGTTCCGCCTCGACCGGCGCAGCGGCTTCGGCTTTTTGCGCGAGGCGCTCAACCCGGCCGGCGACAAGCTGCGCCGCGAATTCGCCCTGAGCCAGGACTGACCCGCGAGGTGCCGACCATGTTGCTGCCGTTGCTGCTGAGCGTGGTGTTTTTGCTCTTGGTGAGCCTGTCGATTCGCCTGTTCTACCAGGGCCTGCGCAAAACCGGCAACGAGCGGGTGATGCAGCGCCTGGCCCAGGGCCAACCGCAACTGGCGCCGGAAAAAGCCGCCTGGACCGGCCTGGAGCGGGCCTTCCTGCGCGCCGGCCTGGGCCGCCCCACCGAGCGCCTGGGGCTGTGGCTGGCGGCGTGGGCGCTGCTGCTGATGCTCGGGTTTGCCCTCCATGGCTGGGTCGGCCTGCTGGTGCTGCTGGTGCTGCCGCCGCTGGTGGTGCGCCTGGTGATTGCTTGGCTGTACCGGCGCCGGGTCAACCGCATGATTGCCCAATTGCCGCCGCTGCTGGACCACACGGTGCGCAGCCTCAAGGCCGGGCGCACCCTGGCCGACGCGGTGCTGGGCGCCATCGAGGCCAGCAACGACCCGCTCAAGAGCGCCATGAGCCGCATCCAGCGCAACGTGCAACTGGGGGTCAACCTGCCCGAGGCCGCCAGCGACTTCGCCGAACTCTACGAACGCGATGAACTGCGCCTGTTCGCCCTGGGCCTGAAGGTCAACCACCGCTACGGCGGCAACGCCAGCGAACTGCTGGAAAACCTCATCAAGATGATCCGCGAGCGCGAACAGGGCGCGCGCCAACTCGCCGCCCTGACCGGCGAAACCCGCATGACCGCGGTCGTCCTGGCGGTGTTGCCGGTGGGCATGGTCGGCTACTTCATGCTCACCAACCCCCACTACATGCTCAGCATGTGGCACGACCCCAGCGGCCAGCGCATGCTCATCACCGCCGTGGTGCTGCAAGTGTCGGGCTGCCTGGTGCTGTGGCGCATGTTGCGGAGTATCTGAGATGGCCCTGCTCGCCGCTGCCCTGATGGTTGTCGCCGCCCTGGCCCTGGCACTGCTGGCCCTGCTGGGGCAAAAACGCCGCGAACGCCAGGTCGCCCAACGCCTGCAAGGGCACCTGGTGCGCGACAACAAACTGGGCAGTTGGCTGCGCCTGTTGGGCGACAGCCGTTTCGGCCAGCGCTCGGTGAGCCTGGACAACGAAACCCAACGGCTGCTCAACCGCCTCGGTTGGCGCAAGGCCAGCCAGCGCTCGCTGTACGCCGCCAGCCAGGTCGGCCTGCCCATCCTCGCGCTGTGCCTGGTGGTGCTGGCGCAAACCCTGTTTTTCCCCAACATCGAGCACCAGTGGCTGGCGCCGTTCTTCGCCCTGTGCCTGGGCTACCTGCTGCCCAAACGCCTGCTAGCGGCAGCGGCCAAGCGCCGGCAAAGACAGATCAGCGTAGAAATCGCCACCTTCATTCCCTTGCTGCGCATCCTGTTCGAGTCGGGCATGGCGGTGGAGCAAGCCCTGCGGGTGCTGAGCGTGGAAGCGCGACGGCTGCTGCCGGAGCTGACCCAGGAACTGCGCATGATCCTGGCCCGGGTCGATTCGGGCCTGGAGCTGGGCCATGAACTGAACCTGTCGGCCAAGTTGCTGGACACCGACGAATTCACCGACACCTGCGTGATCCTCCAGCAGCTGCTGCACCAGGGCGGCGGCGCGATGAAGTCGCTGCTGGCCCTCAAGCAACTGCTCGACGACCGGCGCCTGACGCACTTGCAGGAATACATCTCGAAAATGTCCGCCAAGATGTCCGTGGTGATGATGCTGTTTCTGTTCCCAGCCTTGCTGATCGTGCTCGCCGGGCCCGGGTTCACCGCCATCGCCCGCGCTTTTTCCTAGAGGGAACACCATGAAAAAACGCCTGATGATCGCCAGCCTGCTACTGCTCGGCGGCTGTGCCAGCAACGGCCAGGCCCCTTGGGCGACGCTGGGCGCCGCCAGCAGTTGCGGCAAATTGAGTGCCGACCAGGAACTGGCCCTGAACCTGGCCGACGACATGGCCCGCGACGGCAAACTGCACGCCAGCCTGGCCAACCTGCAAAGCCTGCCCGACACCCTCAGCCAGGTGCGCCTGAGCAAGGCGCGGGTGTACCGCTTGCTCGGGCGCGGCGAGGCCAAAGCGCTGTACCAGAGCCTGGCCGGCGGTTGCCTGGCGGGCGAGGCCGAACATGGCCTGGGGCAACTGGCGGCGGCCCGCGGCGACAACGCCCAGGCCCTGGCCCACTTGCAACGCGCCGCCAGCCTGGCGCCCACCGACGAGAAAATCCGCAACGACCTGGGCGTGGTCTACCTCAACCAACTGCGCCTGAACGAGGCGCGCTTTGAATTCCTCACCGCCATGGAACTCAAGCAAAGCGACTCGCTGGCGGCGGTCAACCTGGTGACCCTGCTGCTGTATCAGGACAACTGGGCGCAAGCGGGCGAAGTGGTCAGCCGCGCCGGGTTGAGCCCGCAACAATTCACCCTGGCGCAATCGCGGGCCGAGCAACTCAAGGCCGGCGCCAAACCGGCCCCCGTCAAACCCGAACATGTGGCGACCACCAGCCACTTGCCTGTGACCCAAGCGAACCAGGAGTGGCCATGAAACGACTCACCCTGCTGTGCTGCGCCGCGCTGCTGGCCCTGCCCCAAAACGGCAACGCCATCGAACCCGGCCCCGCCTCCAAGCAACAACAGGAAACCGAAGGCTGGCTGCACCTGCAAAGCAGCAACGCCGCGCCCTCGCCCACACCGCAAACCGCCAGCAGCGCCGAACGGGAACTGGCCATGCAGCGCTGGCTCAAGAGCTACGAAGACCAGATACCGGATTTCTATGATGCGGATGTGGGTGGGGAGATCAGCAAGTAGGACACAGGCACCCAGGCACTGTGGGCCCGCCCCCACACAAGGCACAGGCAAAACCAAAATACCGCTGACACCGCAAACCCCTTGTGGGAGCGGGCCCGCCCGCGATGGCGCCGGCACACCCCACACACCTCCACTGCCTGGCCTACCGCCGTCGCGGCCACAGTGGGCCCGCTCCTACAGGGAGGATGTACTGCTCAGAAATACAGCAGGCTCAATGCGCGGTGACTTGGTGGCGCATGCCCGAGCGGCTCGGGGAGAGGGCCAGGGCCAGTTGGGTGCGGTTGTGCATGTGGGTCAGGCGCAATACCTGGGAGACGTAGAGCTTCACGGTGTTTTCGGTGATGCCCAGTTCGCAGGCGATCTGGTAGTTGGTCTGGCCTTTGCCCACCAGGCGCGCCACATCCAGTTGCCGGGGCGAGAGTTGGTGGAAGATCGCCGGGATTTCGTCCGGCTCCGCCTCGTTGGCCATGGGCGCCGGCGTGCCGGGGCTGCGGCGCACTTTGTCGAGGTCCTGGTAGAGGCCGTCGATGGAGGTGGAGAGGTCTTGCAGCTTTTGGTTGAGGTGGCCCAGTTGCAGGGTTTTCTGTCGCTCCTGCAGGGCAACTTCCTGGCGTTGCAGGCCTTGCAGCAGTTCGTCCAGGTCGATGGGTTTCTGGTAGTAGTCGGCGATCCCGGCGCGCAGCGCCTTGATGACGTCCTGTTTGTCGGCACGGCCGGTGAGCATGATGGCCTCGAACGCCCGTTGTTTGCCGGCAATGCGTTGCAGCGCCTGGACTAGTTCGATGCCGTCCATGTCGGGCATGTGCAGGTCGCACAGCACCAGGCCGATGTCGCAGTCTTCGTTAAAGCGCTCCAGCGCCTGGGGGCTGGATTCACACGGCACGCACCGATAACCGCTGCTTTCGAGAAACTCGCAGAGCTCTTCGACAATCAGTGGCTGGTCGTCGACCACGAGCACTTTCACCTGGGACGTTAGCTTGTTCACGCGAAACTCCATGCCTGGCAAGCCTGGGAGGGGGCAGCCTCTTCCTGTACCAATAGCCATAGGCTGTATAGGGTGTGATTTCAAAGTAGACGCACTTTGCCACTCTGTACATAAAGCGGCCGGGGCCACGCGACTAGTGGATCCAGGCCAGGGATAGCAGCAGGCCCAGCAAGACGAAGGGCGCGGAGGGTTGGTTTTTTGACTCTTTCGGGTCGAGCCACCGTACGTGCGCCCTAACCCGTTGACTCATAAGCGGCCAGACCTTCGGCGCGATCAACAGCCACAGCACGCTGACCACGCCGGCACCGATGAAGGTGCCCAGCAGGTGCAGGGTGTCGGTGGCCAGGCCCAGGGCGGCCATCAATTTCACGTCGCCAGCGCCCATGCGGCCCATGGCGTAGCCGGGCAAGGTCATGGCCGCCGCCAGTAAAAAGGCGAATACGCCTTGCTGGGCGCTGGCACCGATCCACGTGGTGTCGTTCCACAACAGGTAGACCAGGGCCACCACTGTTGCCCCGAGGGTCAAGCCATTGGAGATCTGCCGCTGCCGAGCATCCTGCGCAGCACAAAGCGCCAGCCACATGAATAGGAAAAAGGTGTGCATCAGGTAAAAAACGTCCCTTTTTGCCGAATGATTCTATGCTGACATTACGTCGTAGTTGTCAGGGTAGACGCGCGCATGAAAACCAGCCTGCCTAGAAAGCAAAAAGGCGCCGTAGCGATCGAATTCGCCTTGGTGTTCGTGATTTTTTTCGCGGTGTTTTATGGCCTCGTCACCTACAGCCTGCCGCTGCTGATGATGCAATCGTTCAACGAAGCCACCGCCGAGGCGGTGCGCCGCAGCGTGGCCCTGGACCCGGCCACGCCCAACTACAAGAGCGCCGTCGAAGCCCTGGCCAACGCGGTGCTGCGCGAGAAGCTGGAATGGCTGCCCAGCACGCTGAACATCACCTGGGGGGTGGACACCAGCGCCGACTACACCGCCGGCGTGCTCACCGCCAAGGTCAAGTACCCCAGCAGCAAGTTGAACCAGGTACTGCCCTTCCTCGTGCTGCCAGGCGTGGGCAAAGTGCCTAACCTGCCGGACTACCTGAGCGCCCAGTCGAGCCTGCAATTTTGAATTCCGGGGGACGATTGTTCGGCCGCTTGCTGGGCCGCAACCCGGCGTTGCTCAACGACCCCTGGGCAGCCCTGCCGGCGCCCAGTGTCGGCTTGCAGTTGTACCTGAACCACGACGGCGGCGTGCTGCACATGGCCGGGCCGCTGCGCCACATGCTGGCCCAGCTCCGGCCGCTGGACCGCCCGCCGCCGCTGCTGGATTTTCTGCTGCCCCACAGCGCCCTGGTGGTCGAAGGCACGCCCGGCGATTGGCTGGGCCACAGCCTGGACCTGGATTTCGCCAACCTGATCGGCCCGCCCTTGCAGTTGCGCGGCTGGGTGTTGCCCCTGGCCGAGGGCTGGCTGTTACAACTGCTCGACATCAGCGACCTGCGCCAGGGCCGCCAGCAGGCGCAAAGCCGCGAACATTGCCAGAGCCTGGCCGCGCAAATCAGCCAGCAGTTGCGCCAGTGCAGCCTGTCGCGCCTGCCCCAGGTGCTGGGCGAACAACTGCAAATGATCGCCCAGCACTGGTACATCCCCTGCGTGGCGGTGGCGCTGCTCGATGAGCGCAATCAGGGCTGGCAGATCCACTGCCAATACCGCGCCCACGATGCCCCGCAGCTGTGGCACAACGGCCAGTTGCTGGGTAGCAGCCTGGACAGCCTGAGCGGTAACACCCCCCTGCGCCTGAGCGTGCAGCAGGGGCTGAGCGAACACCCGCGCTTGCAAGGCCTGTTCGCCCACAGCGACGGCTGGCTGGTGCCGTACCGCGACGACCACGGTGTCGGCGCCTGGCTGCTGTGCGGTTTTTACCCGGTGTTGCAGCACGCCCCGGATTTGAGCTCGCGCGACTGGCTGCTGCTCACCGCCGCCCTCGCCGGGCCATTGCTCAGCCGCTTGCGCGAGCAGCGCCACCACCTGCAACTCGAACGCCTCGATGCCTTGCAAGGCCTGCTCGGCGCCGGGTGGTGGGAATGGCAGCAGACCGACAACCAGATCCACCTGGCGCCGCCGCTGGCCCACAGCCTGCAATTGCCAGCGGACACCTGGCAGTTGCCCCGCGAAGAGTGGCTGGCGCTGATCCACCCGGCCGAGCGCGAAGAACTCAACCGCCGCTTGCTCGACTTGCAGCAGCACGGCAAACCACTGGTGCTGAGCGTGCGCCTGCACCACGAGGAGGCCGAGCACGGGCCGCGGTGGTATCGCGTGCAGGGCCAGGCGTTGGGTGTGGGCGATGCTCGGCGGGTGGTCGGCTTCATGCTCGACATCAGCGACATCAAGAACCAACAGCAACAGGCTGCCGCGGCCCACGCCCGGCTCGATAACCTGATCGCCAGTTCCCCGGCGGTGATCTACGTGCAGCGTTACGCACAAGGGGCGCTGGAGCCGAGTTTCTTCAGCGCCAGCCTGTTACCGCTGTTGGGCTGGACCCTGGCCGATTGCAGCGCTGCCGGCCTGCTGGAGCACTTGCACCCCGACGACCGCGAGGCGTATTTCCAGCGCACCCGGCAATTGCTGCGCGAGGGCTCGGTACGCAGCCGCTATCGCCTGCGCGACGCCGCGGGCAGCTACCACTGGCTGCTGGACGAAGCCAAGTTGCTGCGCGATGACCTCGGCCTGCCAGTGGAGGCAGTGGGCCTGTGGCTGGACATCACCGAGGCGACCCAGGCCGGCGAGCACGTGCGCCAAAGCGAGGAACGCTACCGCATGCTGGTGGAGGATTCGCCAGCGATGATCTGCCGCTATCGCCCGGACTTAAGCCTGATCTTCGGCAATCGCCCCTTGGCCACTTACCTGGAATGCGCCCCCGAGGCGCTGCCGGGGGTCAACCTGGGCCAGTGGATGAGCGCCGAACAGCGCGAGGCCTTCGCCCAACGCATCGCCCAACTGACCCCGCAACGGCCCATCAGCACCGCCGAAATCAACCTGCAACTGCCCGGGCGCGCCAACGCCTGGTGGGTGTGGTCCGACCGCGGCGTGTTCGACGAGCACGGCCAGTTGCGAGAAGTGCAAGCCGTGGGCCGCGACAACACCGAGGTGCGCCGCGCCCAGCAGCAACTGACCCAGAGCGCGAAAATGGCCACCCTCGGCGAGATGGCCACGGGCCTGGCCCACGAGATCAACCAACCGCTGAACGTGATGCGCATGGCCGTGGTCAACGTGCTCAAGCGCCTGGACAGCGGCGACGCCGAGCCCGCGTACCTGCAAGACAAACTCAAGCGCATCGACGCGCAGATCCAGCGCGCTGCCCGGGTGGTGGACCACATGCGCGTGTTCGGCCGCCGCTCGGAGGTTGAGCAACAGCCGTTCGACCCGGCCCGCGCGGTGGAGGGCACCGTTGCGCTGTTGGGCGAAGGGTTGCGTGGCAAAGGCGTGGAACTGCGCATCAGTGAAGTGCCGTTTGCGGTGCAGGTGCACGGCCATGTCGATCAATTGGAGCAAGTGCTTATCAACCTGCTGGTCAACGCCCGCGATGCGCTGCTGAGCAAGCGCGAGGCCGACCGCCCGTTCAAGCCGTGGATCAGCGTGCACGCCGAGCGCGACGAAAACGCTGTGCGCCTGTGGGTGCAGGACAACGGCGGCGGCATCGACCCGCGCTTGCTGGAGCGCATCTTCGAGCCATTCTTCACCACCAAACCCGTGGGCGTGGGCACCGGCCTGGGGTTGTCGGTGAGCTACGGCATCATCGCCAACATGGGTGGGCGCCTGAGCGCCGGCAACACCGCCGACGGCGCGCGGTTTTGCGTGGAGTTGCCGCTGGTTTAGATGAGCAATTGCGCCCGCCCGCCGGCATGGCAACTGAGGTTGGCGCCCACTTCGGCATTGCCCAGGCTCACCCCCAAAACGCTCAACACGCTGTTGACGATAGGGTCCAGCAGCGGCCCGAGAATGCTTTTGATCGCCGTCACCAACGCCGCGCTGATATCGCTCAACAACCCCGCCACCCCGGCCAGGGCCGCCGCGCTGATGCCACCGCTGGGCGCGGCGTAGGAGGTCAACTGCACGCCGGTGAGGGTGTCGCCCAGGCTGGTGATGATGTTGGTGGTGGCCAGGCCTTTGTACAGCGGGCCCAGGCCGATATTGGGCGGTAGCGGGTAGGGAATGCTCTGGCTGCGCGAGGCCACGCTGGTTTGCACCTTGAGGTCGAGCCAGCCCCCGACGCTGGGGATGCGTGCCTCGCAGCCCAGGCCAATGAACAGCAGGGTGTAGCAGCGCTCGGTGCCGATATCCACCAGGCGCACCGGGTCGACCACAATGGCCGCCGCCGAAGAAAACGCCTGGGTGGCGTTCACCCGGCCTACCCCCAGGCTGGCCAGCGCCGTGGTGACCTGGGCGGTGAGGCTTTTGGAGGCATCGGTGTCGCAGTTGTAGTCGGTGACAAAGCTCTTGGCCGGGGCTGCCTCCACGCTGACGTCCAGGCTGGAGATCAGTTGCAGCGAGGGGTGCACGCAGGGCTTGGTGAGGATGCACAGCAACGGGTCGAGCAGGGTCGTAAGCTTGAGGCCCAGCAGGTTGTTGACCACCCCCACCACCGGGGTCAGCACCTGGGACAAGCCGTTGGTCAGCGCGCTAATGTTTTTGAGTACCGGCAGGTCGAGGGTCACCAGGGTACGCACCTGGGCGGTGCGCACGAAGATCTGCCTGGCGGTCACCACCGGGCCGACGGCGGCGTATTCGGCCTTGGCTACTTTCGGGTTGCCGATGGCCGACATCTGCGGGGCCTCGATGACCTTGGTCTTGATCGTGACCGTGGCGACATTGGGCACGCCAACGCTGTAGTCCACCGAGACGGCGGTCTTGCTGTTGGATAACTGCGCCACGCCTTGTACCAATTGGAACAGTTGCAGGGTGGAATCCAGCCCCGCCGTGGTGGTGCCGGTCTGCACCTTGATGAGGTCGCCCAGTTTGAGCAATTGAGTGTTGCGGCTTATCAGGCTCAGGGCCTGCATCGCCTGCAAGGTGACGGTAGCCACCGAGCCGTCCTTGGGCAGCACTTTGATCGCGGCGTCGAGCAGTTTGGTTGGCGACACATCGGTGGCGAGCAGGGTGTCGTAGTCGCCGGCCTTGACGTTGAGGTCCACCGCCAATTGATCGAGGAAGCTGAGCAACTTGATGTCGGTCTTGGCCAAGCCGTCCCAGCCCAGGGCGCTGATGTTCACCGTGCCGCCCAGCAGGCCGCCGACCACCGCGTTGAGCACGGCCGACTTGGTGCTATCGATGGTGCCCAGCACGGTGCGGATAGTCAGCATCGCCAAGGGCGAAGGCATGCCTGCCACCGCCGTGGCGCTGAGGGTTGTGGTGGTGGTCGCCGCGCGGCCGCTGAACAGGGCGCCCACGCCCGCGGCAATGCTGGTGGTGACGGTACGGGTGGCGACCACGCGGATGGCTTCGCTCTTGGCCGCATCCACGGCAAAGGTGCGCAGGTTTTGCCCATTCACGGTGAGCGCGCCGCACGTGGTGGCCAGGGTCTGGTTGGCGTCAACGGTGAAGCCGTTGCGGGTGGCGTTTTGCGCGGCATAGGTGGCCGCGCTGGTGTCCGGGGTGCAATGGCCACCACGGCTGGCGGCTTCCAGGGCGGCCATGTCGGCCACGCGCTGGAGCTTGCGCTGCTCCAGGTACAGGCGGCCGCTGTCGACCACCACCAGCATCATCAATGCCGCCAACCCCAGAGTGATGGCCGCCACCAGGCCAATGGCCCCGCGTTGGCGGGTACGGCTGCTGCGTCCTGAACCGGGAGACATCGAGCACTCCTGTGCCGGCCTGAGGCCGAGCGCTTCCTCCGTTGATGCAGGGCAGTGTAGACAAGGCAGTGGCGCTGCGCTGGCAACCGGCCAGCCCAGGCGACTGGCGGCGGCCGCCAGGGTTGAACCCCGCCGCCAGTGCGTGCATGGTTGTGCTTCGTCGCCAAAAACAACAATAAGGAACCGTCATGTTCGATATCAGCACGTTCCCCAAAGCCGATGCCGTGCGCCGGGCTGCCCAACTGAGTCAGGACGACTACCAGCGCCTGTACCGCCAATCCATCGACCATCCCGACACCTTCTGGGCCGAGCAGGCCAAGCGCTTCCTGGATTGGTCCACTCCCTGGCAGAGCGTGCAGCACAGTGACCTCACCCACGGTACCGCCACCTGGTTCGACGGTGGCGAGTTGAACGTCAGCTACAACTGCATCGACCGCCACCTGGCCACCCGTGGCGAGCAAGTCGCGCTGCTGTGGGAGGGCGATGACCCGGCGCAGTCAGCCAACATCACCTACCGCCAACTCCACGAACACGTCTGCCGTTTGGCCAACGTGCTGAAAAGCCGCGGCGTGAAAAAGGGCGACCGGGTGTGCATCTATATGCCGATGATCCCCGAGGCGGCCTACGCCATGCTCGCCTGCACCCGCATCGGCGCCGTGCATTCGGTGGTGTTCGGCGGCTTCTCCCCGGACGCCCTGCGCGACCGCATCCTCAACGCCGACTGCCGCACGGTGATAACCGCCGACCAGGGCGTGCGCGGCGGCAAATTCGTGCCCCTCAAGCAGAACGTCGATAAGGCCCTGCTCAGTTGCCCGAAAGTCAGCACCGTGCTGGTGGTGGAGCGCACGGGCGCCGAGGTCGACTGGACCCCGGGCCGCGATATTGGCTACCGCCAGGCCTGCGCCGAGGTAAGCGCCGACTGCCCGCCCGAGCCCATGGGCGCCGAAGCACCGCTGTTTATCCTCTACACCTCCGGCAGCACCGGCAAACCTAAAGGCGTGCTGCACACCACCGGCGGCTACCTGCTGCAAGCGGCGATGACCTTCAAGTACGTGCTCGACTACCGCGACGGCGAAGTGTTCTGGTGCACCGCCGACGTCGGTTGGGTCACCGGCCACAGCTACATCGTCTATGGCCCGCTGGCCAACGGCGCCACCAGCCTGATGTTCGAGGGCATCCCCAGCTACCCCGACAGTTCGCGGTTCTGGCAGGTGATCGACAAGCACCAGGTGAATATTTTCTACACCGCGCCCACCGCCCTGCGCGCCCTGATGCGCGAAGGCGACGGGCCCCTGCAAGGCACCTCCCGCGCCAGCCTGCGCCTGCTGGGCAGCGTCGGCGAGCCGATCAACCCGCAAGCCTGGGACTGGTACTTCAACACCGTGGGCCAGCAGCGCTGCCCGATTGTCGACACCTGGTGGCAGACCGAAACCGGCGCCATCATGCTCAGCCCCCTGGCCAGCGCCCAACGCATCAAACCTGGTTGCGCGACACAACCGCTGTTCGGCGTGCAACCGGTGCTGCTGGATGAACAGGGCCGGGAAATCGACGGCGCCGGCAGCGGCATCCTGGCGATCAAGGCCAGTTGGCCGGGGCAGATCCGCAGCGTCTACGGCGACCCGCAACGCATGGTCGACACCTACTTCAAGCCCTACCCCGGCTACTACTTCACCGGCGACGGCGCACGCCGCGACGAGGACGGCGATTACTGGATCACCGGGCGCATCGACGACGTGATTAACGTCTCCGGCCACCGCATCGGCACCGCCGAAGTAGAAAGCGCCCTAGTGCTGCACGACAGCATCGCCGAAGCCGCCGTGGTGGGTTACCCCCACGACATCAAAGGCCAGGGCATCTACGCCTTCGTCACGCCGATAAACGGCATCGCCACCGACGACGTCCTGATGAAAGCACTGCGCGACCACGTCAGCCAGGAAATCGGCAGCTTCGCCAAACCGGACCTGATCCAATGGGCCCCGGCCTTGCCCAAAACCCGTTCGGGCAAGATCATGCGGCGCATCCTGCGCAAAATCGCCTGCAATGAACTGGACACCCTGGGCGACACCTCCACCCTGGCCGACTCCAGCGTGGTCGATGGCCTGATCGCCAAGCGCCTCAACACCTGACCCACCACGCGGCGCGCCGGCCGGGCGCGCCGCCCCTATCGAGCCGCCATGGACTTTATCCGCAACCGCATCGAAACCCAGATCATGAGCCTGAGCGGCCTGTCCCTAGGCCGACTGGACCTGGAAAACCCCAAGGGCGACCCGGGCCTGTTCGGCCCCGACTCCGTCAGTTGGCAGGTACACGGCGACTTCACCAGCATGCTCATCGGCGGCATCAGCGCCCTGCTGCTGCAAGCCCTACATCCGCTGGCGCTGGCCGGGGTGTGGGACCACTCCAGTTTCCGCCAGGACATGCTCGGGCGCCTGCGCCGCACCGGGCAGTTCATCTCCGGCACCACGTTCGGTTCACGTCAGGACGCCCAATGGCTGATCGATAAAGTGCGCACCATCCACCTGCAAGTGGTCGGCACCGCCCCTGACGGCCGCCCCTACGCCGCCAGCGACCCCGACCTGCTGACCTGGGTGCACGTGGCCGAGGTCAGCAGCTTCCTCGCCGCCCACCTGCGCTACCGCAACCCCGACCTCAGCCCCGCCGACCAGGACCGTTACTACGCCGAAATTGCCCTGATCGCCGAACAACTCGGCGCCCGCGACGTGCCCCGCTCGCGCCAGGAAGTGGCGACCTACCTGCAACGCCTGCGCCCGCAATTGCTGTGCGACGAACGCAGCCGCGAAGTGCTGCGCCTGCTCCTCGCCGCCCCGGCGCCGAGCCGCTTGGCCAAGCCCTTCGGCGCGCTGATGATGCAGGCCGGCATCGACCTGCTGCCGGATTGGGCCAGCGCCATGCTCGACGTGAGCCAAACCCCGCTGCAACGCTCGCTGATCCGCGCCAGCGTCAAACGCAGCGCGCCGGTGTTGCGCTGGGCAGTGCGCAACGGGTCGGTGCAAAGGGCCAAGCGGCGCATGGGGATTTCTGAGTGAGCGCCGGGGTGGGTGTGTAAACCCCTTGTGGGAGCGGGTCCTGCCCGCGATCGCGGTTTCAAGTACGCCATCGCGGGCAGGGCCCGCTCCCACACAACCCTGCTCCCACACTGCCCGCCCCCCAAGACAAGACCCGGGGAACACTTCCCGACCGCCCGGTTCGCAATTGGAACCCAGCGCCAGGTCTGTGCCACCATGGCGTTTTGACTTCACTTGAGGATCAGCGCCATGCAAGACGTCGTTATCGTTGCCGCCACCCGCACCGCCGTCGGCAGTTTCCAGGGCTCGCTCGCCAGCGTGCCGGCCGTGGAGTTGGGCGCTGCGGTGATCCGCCAATTGCTGGCCCACACTGGCCTGGACCCGGCCGAAGTGGATGAAGTGATCCTCGGCCAGGTGCTCACCGCCGGTTGCGGGCAGAACCCGGCGCGCCAAGCGGCGATCAAGGCCGGCCTGCCCCACGCCGTGCCGGCGCTGACCCTGAACAAAGTCTGCGGTTCGGGCCTCAAGGCCCTGCACCTGGGCGCCCAGGCCATCCGCTGCGGCGACGCCGAAGTCATCATTGCCGGGGGCCAGGAGAACATGAGCCTGGCCCATTACGTCATGCCCGGCGCGCGCACCGGCCTGCGCATGGGCCACGCGCAAATGGTCGACACCCTGATTAGCGACGGCTTGTGGGATGCCTTCAACGATTACCACATGGGCATTACCGCCGAGAACCTCGTCGAAAAATACGCGATCAGCCGCGAAGACCAAGATGCCTTCGCCGCCAAATCCCAGCAAAAAGCCGTGGCCGCCATCGAGGCCGGGCGCTTTGCCGACGAAATCACCCCGATCCTGATTCCCCAACGCAAAGGCG
>NZ_JCBCUY010000042.1:0-43651 GCF_059862705.1 Pseudomonas sp. MF08817 | reverse complement strand
GGATTCATACATTCGCTGGTACAACGAAAAACGTATAAAGATTTCCCTCGGCGCGCTCAGTCCCATTGAGTATCGTGAAAGCCTGGGCTTAGCGGCATAACCAGTCCAAGTTTTTGTCCGCATCCCCGGTGGGTCAATTTTCCATCAGCACCAACATCCCAGGGCGTTCAATGCCGTCGTCTAGCTGCCATACCGTCCTTGCCGAAAGCTTCTTCCGTCGCAACGCAGAGTTGTTTCGCCCGCACCTCGCTGCTGTCGGACTGCGCGAGCAGATTCTCAGCGCACCGGAATCAGAAATTCCAGTGACAAAGTACGTCGCCCTCTGGGAGGTGCTTGGTAGCGAGGTTTCACCGACCATTGGCCTGGAGGTGGCCATGCGCACTGAGAGCAGTGAGTTCGGTGCCTATGGCCATGCCATACGCTGTGCCCCTTCCATGCAATTGGTACTGCGGAGCCTGAGCCGCTTCATGGTGGTGTTGACCCAGGCCACGCAACTGGACTTCGAGGACAACGGCAAGCGGATTAGCCTGGCCTATCGGGTCACCGACGCGTCCATCGTGCAGCGTCGCCAGGATGCGGAATTCACCATTTGCACCATCCTCAACCTGCTTCGTGAGGTGACCCGGAATCCGCAGCTGTCACCTGTTCGAGTGGATTTCGAGCATCGGGCCCCCAGCGACCTGGCCTCCCACCGCGAGGTATTTGGGTGTCCCATTCGCTTCGAGCAGCCGGACAATCGGCTGTACTTCTCACGCGAGTTGCTGGACATGCCAATCCGCACCGCCGATCAGCGCCTGTTCCAGGCCCTCGAGCCCTTCCTTGAACAGCAGCGGCAAAGCCGGGCGGCGTCGACAGACGTGCTCAGCCAGGTCGCCCACCACATTGCCAGCAGCCTGAGCAGTGGCTGTGCCAGCCTGGAGCAGGTGGCCAGCGACCTGAAGATTGGCGTTCGTACATTGCAGAGGCGTTTGGCCGAGCAGAACGTCGGGTTCAGCCAGTTGGTGGAGGATGTGCGCCGCTCCCTGGCCGAGAGCTATGTGATGCAATCCGACTACAGCCTGACGGAGATCGCACTGCTGCTCGGTTACTCCGAAGCCAGTTCCTTCTGCCGAGCCTTCCGCCGCTGGACCCAACTGACTCCCCAGCAGTTCCGCCAACGCGGCCGATCCTGAATCGAGCCGCCCACCTTCCGAGCGGATTGTCATCCGCTGCCAACGATTTTGTCATGAGCTGCCAAGCCTGCGCCTGGGGGCGTCGCATAGCTTATCCCCGCAGATGGGCGTGACTTCAGGCTGACGTACATCGCTCAGCTGGCAGCTTCTTGCGCCCTTCACTTCAAGAACAATGACAAATGAGGTGTGGGTCGATGGCCGATGAAAAAGACGACGCCAAGGGCGTCAGTCGTCGTGGTTTCCTGCGTGGCGCCGGGGCTGGCGCGGTTGTGGTGGCAGGCGCAGGGGTCATGGCAAATGCCATGGGCGCTGAACAGAAAGGCTGCAAGACCGCGGGTTGCGATTACGACGTGGTGGTGATCGGCGGCGGCTTCGCCGGTGTCACCGCCGCCCGTGACTGTCGCAAGAATGGCTACAAGACGCTGGTGCTGGAGGCGCGCAATCGCCTTGGCGGTCGCACCTTCAGCACCGAGTTCGCCGGCCACAAGGTGGAGCTGGGCGGAACCTGGATTCACTGGACCCAGCCCTTCGTCTGGGCCGAGACCCAGCGCTATGGCCTGAAGGTCATCGAATCCCCGGAACGCGCTGAATCGTCACTGGAAACCATGGTGATCCTGGCGGAAGGCAAGCGGACGCAACTTGCTGGCGAAGAGCTGCTGCCGGTGCTGCAAGCGTTCGATACCTACTTCGCGGACGCTCGCGACATCTGGGAACGTCCCTACGACTCCCGCTTCCGCTGGAACAAGCTCATGGCGCAGGACAGCCTGAGTGCCCGTGATCGCCTCGACCAGTTGAAGCTCAACCCTGTGCATCGCGCTGCCGTGGACTCGTATCTGGTGGGTATGTCCCATTGCCCCTCTGACCAGGTTTCCTACAACGAGATGGCACGTTGGTGGGCCCTGCCGGGTTACAACCTGTCGGTCCTCAACGACTCGCTCACTCGCTACACCTTCAAGGACGGCACCATCAGCTTGATCAACGCGATGATCGAAGACGGCAAGCCCGAAGTGCGGCTGTCTACGCCGGTGAAGAAGGTCGAGGACAAGGGCGACCACGTGGTCGTCACCACCCAGAAGGGTGAGCGCATTGTGGCGGGCAGCGTGGTCCTGGCGCTGCCGATGAACGTGCTGCCCAACATCGAGTTCTCTCCGGCGCTGGACCCCAAGCTGATCGAGGCCGCTCACGAACGGCACGCCGGCACCGGAGTCAAGGCGGTCATCAAGGTCAAGGGCAAGGTCGGTGGGGAAGGCAAGCTGTATGGTCTGGCCGACTCGGATCATCCCCTCAATGTGGTGTTCACCTACGCCAAGGCCGAGGACCACACGCTGTTCATCGGCTTTGGCGACGATCCCGCCAAGCTCGACGTCCTGGATCGGGACGCCGTGCAGCAGGTCATGCAGTCCTTCTTCCCGGAAATGGAAGTGGAAGACTGCTTCGGTTACGACTGGAACCTCGACCCCTACAGCCGGGGAACCTGGGCCAGCTACCGACCCGGCTGGTACGGCAAGTATGCCGATCACTTCGGCAAGGCTCCGGGTAGCCGCATGTTCTTCGCCCAGGGCGACCACGGCGAGGGTTGGCGCGGATTCATCGACGGCGCCATCGGCGGGGGCGGCAAGGCGGCCCTGCTCGTCAAGGAGCTGCTGGGATGAAGCAGCTTGGTTTCCTTCTCGCCCTTGGCCTCTGCGCCATCTCCGGCACGGCCGCGGCGGCTTGCGATGCCGCGGCCGGCCAAAAGCTGTTCGAGTCCAAGTGCACCGCCTGCCATTCGCTGGCGGAGCACAAGGTCGGTCCGCGTCTGCATGACGTGTATGGCCGCAAGGTCGGTACGGCGCAGGGCTTTGGCTACACGCCGACCCTGGAGCAGGCCGGCTTCACCTGGAACGCGGAAAAGCTCGATGCCTTCCTGAGCGGCCCGATGAATTTCCTGCCGGGTACCGCGATGGCGTTTGGCGGCCTGCGCAAGCAGGACGATCGGCAAAACATCATCTGCTTCCTCGAACAGCAGAACAGGAGCTAGTCATGAACATCACTCTCTTCACTCGCCCCAAGAGCGTGCTGACTGTCGGTCTGGCCCTGCTGCTGGCTTTCGACCCCAACCTGATCTTCCAGTGGACGGGATTGGTGCTGGGTGACGCCGGCACGTTGCTGGGCCGCATTCTGGGCCTGGTCTACCTGGGGATCGCCATCGAGCTGTGGTTCGTCCGCAGCAACTCAGACCTGCCGGCGCGCAACGCGCTGCTTCTGACCGCAGTCGACTGTTCCGTCGTGGCCTTGCTGGTCCAGGTGCAACTGGCCGGGCTGATGAATGTGCTCGGTTGGGGGCTGATTGCCGTGTACCTCGGCTCCGGCCTGGGATTCCTCTGGTGCGCCATGCAAGTCGCCAGGAATGGCGCCGTACGCGAAAGCCTTTCCTGATCCAAGCGATTTGCACTTTTTTGATATCACCGGATTCCAGCCCCTTCGTACCTTCTGCCCTGCTCGTCGCCACCGGCGCACGGGGCAGACTCATCCTCAGCACAACAAGAATCTCCTGTAGGAGAACGTAATGAACATCTTCAAGCTATCCCTGTTGAACTGTGCGGTATCCCTGGCGCTGCTATCCGCTGGGGCGCAGGCCGCCACTGTCGATGTGAGCAAGCTCGGCACCGAGCTGACTCCCTTCGGCGCCGAGAAGGCCGGCAATGCCGATGGCTCCATTCCGGCCTGGACGGGTGGCCTGACGAAGGCGCCGGAAGGCTGGGCGCCTGGTCATGGCGATCCCTACGCCGGCGACAAGCCGCTCTACAGCATCGATGCCGGCAATCTTGCCCAACATGAAGCCGAGCTGCCGCCAGGCCAGGTCCAGTTGATCAAGACCTATCCCGGCTACCGCATGGACGTCTACCCGACCCACCGTAGTTGCACCTTCCCGGACCAACTCGCCCAGCGTACCCGCGAGTTTGCCGGGCAGAGTCGGATCGCCGCCGATGGCTGGCAACTGGAGCAGGCGCCCGGCTTGGCGATCCCCTTCCCGATGCCGCAAAGCGGCGTCGAGGTGATGTGGAACTACAAGCTGCGCTACATGGGCAAGGGCCGCCGCGTGCAGGCATCGCTGCTGCTGAGGGAGAAGAGCGGGACGCTGTCGGAATTCAAGCAGTGGGACTATGAGTACTACCCCTACAACGACCCGGCAGTGAAATCGCCGGCGGATGCCGGGGGCTACGAGGCCAAGCTGCTCTATGACGTGCTGTCGCCGTCTTCCCGCGCCGGCGAGATGTATCTGGTGCACGGCTACCTGGATAAGCCGCAGGACTCCTGGATCTACTTCCCGGGTCAGCGTCGCGTGCGCCGCGCGCCGTCGTTCGCGTATGACAACCCGATCGCCGGGAGCGACAGCCTGTTCTTCGTCGATCAGATGAACATGTTCACCGGTGCCCTCGACCGATACGACTTCAAGTTGATCGGCAAGCGCGAGATGGTGGTGCCGTACAACTCCTACAAGCTGGTCGACAAGTCCAACAAGTACGCCGACCTGGTTGGGCCGGATTACCTCAACCGCGATGTGCAGCGCTACGAGAAGCACCGCGTCTGGGTGGTGGAAGGCACGGTCAAGGCCGATAAGCGTCACTCCTTCGCCAAGCGTGTGTTCTTCATCGACGAAGACAGCTGGGCACTGCTGCACGTGGACATGTACGACGCCAAGGGCAATCTCTGGCGCGTGCAGGAAGGCACGCTGTGGGCCGATCCGCAACTGCAGGCCTGTACCAACTTCGAGTACACCAGCTACGACCTGATCGCCCGGCGCTACATCGCTGACTACTTCACCCAGGAAGGCGAGGTGTTGGACCTGACCGCCGCGCAGGACGGGCGAGTCAGCGACAAGATGTTCAATCCCAACGAGTTGCGTC
The DNA here is from genome assembly GCF_059862705.1 of Pseudomonas sp. MF08817. Classification (NCBI taxonomy): domain Bacteria; kingdom Pseudomonadati; phylum Pseudomonadota; class Gammaproteobacteria; order Pseudomonadales; family Pseudomonadaceae; genus Pseudomonas; species Pseudomonas sp. MF08817. Next base: position 38,589 of record NZ_JCBCUY010000042.1, on the reverse strand, counting down.
GCCGCGGCGAACGTTAAGAGTCCCTCCACGCTCGCGAGCGTGGAGCGGCTTTACGACTGTTAGAGGAATCTCCATGCATAACAACAATAAGGGCGCGGCCTTCGCCGCGCCGGGCTTCCCGCGCGCCAAAAACAGCCTCGCCCTGGCGGTGATGGCTGCATCCAGTCTGCTCTGGATGGAGCCCAGCCATGCGTTTCGTTTCGGCTCGGAGGAGGGCATCTCCGGCAGCTTCGACTCCACGCTGTCCTACGGTTTCGCCCAGCGGCTGGAGTCGCGCGACTGCCACATCCTTGGCGGCGATAGCGGCGGCTGTAACGAAGGCACCAACACGGAACTGGGGCAGTTCTACAACCTGGGCAGGGGCAACGGTTACGTCAACAAGGACAACAACTTCTCCAACGCTGACGACGGCGACCTCAACTACGACAAGCACGATGTCTTTTCCCATGTGATCAAGGGCACCCATGAGCTGAGCCTGAAGTTCGGCGATGGCTGGAGTGCCCTGGGGCGCTTTGCCTGGGCGAAAGACTTCAAGATGGACGACACCCGCCGCACCGAACTGGATGACCAGGCCGAGCGCGACGCCACCGAACGCCTGGACCTGCTGGACCTGTGGGTGGCCAAGAGCTTCGACATTGGCGACATGCCGGCCAAGGTGAAGGTGGGCAACCAGGTCATCAGCTGGGGTGAGGAAATCTTCGTCACCGGCGGCATCAACCAGATCAATGCCCTCAGCCTGCCCAAGAACCACACCCCTGGCACCCAGCTGAAAGAGGTGTTCATCCCCGCGCCGATGGCCTCGTTCAACGTGGGCCTGACCGACACCCTGAACCTCGAGGCCTACTACCAGTTCAAGTGGAACGCCTACGGACTCGATCCGGTGGGTACCTACTACTCCAACACCGACGTGGTGGGTGAGGGGAGGCAGCCGATCTTCTACTCCACGAGCTACATCGATGGTCTGCTGGGGGCAGGAACCTGCGCGGCCAGTACGCCCACCGGGCATTGCGGTGATCCGCTGATCAGCGGCCTGGACGAGGCAACGCTGGTGGCCGCAGGGCTGGCGGCGCCCTATGGCGGTGAACGCGCGGCGAAGAACAGCGGCCAGTACGGCATAGCGCTGCGCTGGACCGTCGAGGAAATCGAAACGGAGTTCGGCTTCTTCTACGAGCGCTATCACGACAAGCTGCCCTTCGTTGGCTACACCGCGCGCACAAATCCCGATGCGCTGGTGATCGACAACTTCTTCATCAACTACGGCGAAGACAAGGACCTCTTCGGCCTGTCCATGAACACCATGGTCGGTCCGGTCGCGGTCGCCGGAGAACTGTCCTATCGCCCCAACGACAGCGTCGGCATCGACCCGACCGTTGCGTTCGGCCGGGGCTTCACCGGCACGTTCAACAAGTTCAGCGTGTTCGATACTGGCGAGCACCCAGGCTTCGTCGAAGAGAAGAAATGGCAGGCAGACGTCAATGCCATCTACACCTTCTCCGCTAGCGACCCGCTTGGCTTCATTCCCAGCAGTCTCGGTGCGTCCGACGGCTTCCTGATGGCGGAGGCGGTGGTGGCCCACTATCCGGACCTTGATACCTCCGGCGAGACGCCGTACTTCCTGCCGGACTATTCGCTGCCGGACAAGACCTCCTGGGGCTATGTGACTGAGCTCGGTATCAACTACCCGAACCTGTTCGATAGCGGGATCACCGTCACGCCGCAGCTGGACTTCGCCCACGACGTCAATGGCACCACGCCCAACGCGCTGCCCTTCATCGAAGGTCGCAAGTCGCTCACCACATCCTTGCTGTTCAACTACCGCGGCCGCTGGAAGGGCGGTCTGCAGTGGGTACAGTACTGGGGCGGTGGGGACAACAACCTGATGACCGACCGCGACTTCCTCAGCGGCAACATCTCCTACTCGTTCTGAACCTGGGGCCCCTCCGCGAGAGGGGCCTGTCTCCGTTTTTCAGGAAGGCACTCTCATGCTCTCTTCGTTGGTGCTCGGGCTCGAGCGCATGTTGTTCCGCCATCGTCTGGCGACTCTCGCTGCGCTTGGGGTCGTTACCCTGTTCATGGCGTTGTTCGCCACGCGCCTGGAAATGTCTGCCGGTTTCGACAAGCAGTTGCCCCAGGAACACGCATTCATCAAGACCTTCAACCAGTACCGCGATGTGCTGTTTGGCGCCAACCGCATCATCGTGGTGCTGCACGCCAGGCACGGCGATATCTGGAATAAGGAAGCGCTGACCAAGCTCTACGACCTGACCCAGACCCTGTTCTTCATGCCTGGCGTTGACCGCCGCAGCGTGACCTCCTTGTGGACGCCGAATACCCGCGCGGTGCAGATCACCGAAGAGGGGATGAAGGCCGAAGACGTGGTAGGCGGCGATGTCACCGTTGGCAACCTCAATGAAGGGGCCATCTCGGGTATCCGTGAACGCACCATCATCGGCGGATTCGTCGGCAGCCTGGTGGCCAACGATCATGCCGGGGCGATGGTGGTCGCCGAGCTGGCCGATCCGGACCCCGCGACGGGACAGCGCCTGAACTACCTGGAGTTCAGCCAGCGACTCGAAGACGAGCTGCGCACCCGCTACAGCGATGCCGACTTCGATGTGCAGATCATCGGGTTCGCGAAGCAGATGGGCGACATCGGTGCCGGTGCGAAGAGCGTCGTGGCCTTCTTTGCGCTGGCATTCGTCCTGACCCTGCTCGCGGTCTACTGGTACACCCGCTCCTGGGTGCTGACCTTCCTGCCGTTGTTCTGCTCGCTGGTGTCAGTGGTCTGGCAGTTCGGCACCATCACCTTGCTCGGCTTCGGCCTCGATCCGCTGGCGATCCTGGTGCCGTTCCTGGTCTTCGCCATCGGGGTTTCCCACGGGGTGCAGCAGGTCAACTTCATTTCCAAGGAAGTCTGTGCCGGCGCCGACGCCATGACCGCCGCGCGGCGCAGCTTCGTTGGCTTGCTGATACCCGGCAGCCTGGCGCTGATCACTGCCTTCGTCGGCTTCGCCACGCTGGTACTGGTGCCCATTCCGATGATTCGCGAACTGGCCATCACCGCTTCGGTTGGCGTGCTCTACAAGATCGTCACCAACCTGATCATGCTGCCGGTACTGGCGAGCTACTTCCGTTTCGATGCCGCCTACGTCGCCCGCATCGAGCGACTGCGCGAGAAGCGGGACGCGGCCATGCAGCGGCTCGGTCGCATTGCCGAACCGCGCAACGCGGCAATAGGCGGTGTGTTGTGCCTGTGCCTGATGGCGCTCGCCGTGTGGCAGAGCCAGGGGCGTCATATCGGCCACGTACTGCCGGGGGCGCCGGAGTTGCATGCCGACTCCCGCTACAACCAGGACGTGGAAAGCATCGTCAGTCACTTCTCACTCGGGCTGGACTTGTTCACCGTGGCGGTGGAAACGCCCCAGGGTGGCTGCTACCAAAATCAGGTGATGAGGTACGTCGACCGCCTGACCTGGTACCTCGGCAACGTGCCGGGCGTGTTGTCGGCGCAGTCCCTCCCGGCGCTGACCAAGCTGTCGGCATCGGGCGTCAATGAGGGCAATCCCAAGTGGGCGGAGTTGCCGGCTGATGAGTCGTCCCTCGCCGAGGCGGTCCGTCAGGTGCCTGAGGCGCTGCGCCTGTACAACGCCGAGTGCACGTTGTTGCCGATCAACCTGTACCTGGCCGATCACAAGGCCAGCACCTTGAAGCAGGTGGTCGCGGCAATCGAGCAGTATCGGAGCGAGCATCCCCTGGAGGGCGTGACGGTACGCCTGGCAAGCGGCAATGCCGGGGTCCAGGCGGCCACCAATGAAGTGGTGGAAACCTCCGAGCTGCCGATGATGCTCTACGTCTACCTGACCATCGTGCTGCTGGTGTTCCTGGTCTATCGCGATTGGCGGGCGATGGTTGCCTGCTGCCTGCCGCTGACCCTGGCGACCTTCCTCGGTTACTGGTTCATGAAGGAGCTGGACATCGGCCTCACCGTTGCCACCTTGCCGGTGATGGTGCTCGCGGTCGGCATTGGCGTGGACTACGCGTTCTACATCTACAACCGCCTGCAGCTGCACCTGGCGGAGGGCATGGACATCGTCGGCGCCTTCCAGCTGGCCCTGCGGGAGGTTGGCGTCGCCACGGTGTTCACGGCGCTCACCCTGTCGGTCGGGGTCGCTACCTGGTCTTTCTCGGCGCTGAAGTTCCAGGCCGATATGGGCCTGCTGCTCACCTTCATGTTCATGATCAACATGCTGATGGCCATCACCCTGCTGCCGGCCATCGCGGTGTTGCTCGACCTGCGAATTCCGCGACGGAGCCCGGTACGGGCGCCCCTGATCGCCCACTGACAGAGGAAACTCCAGATGCCCAAGAATGAAACGAAGCGTCTGCTGGCGACCCTGTTGCTGGCGATGGCCGCCGGCACCAGTGTCGCCGCCGAATCGCCAGCCATGCGCCTGGACCGGCCGCAGGAAGCACCGCTGGTTGCCGTGGTCGCTGCTGGAAATCGATTGGTCGCCCTGGGCGACCATGGCGTGGTGGCGCTCTCCGACGATGGCCTGAATTGGACCCAGTCCGACAAGGTGCCGGTGGACACACTGCTCACCGCGCTGAGCTTTGCCGATGCACAGAACGGCTGGGCCGTCGGCCATGGCGGTGTACTGCTGAGAACCACGAACGGTGGCCAGACCTGGACACTTCAACAGCGGCTGGAGGATGCGCCGGTGCTGCTCTCGGTGTGGTTCGAGAACGCACAGCACGGGATCGTGGTGGGGGCCTATGGCTATGCCAGCGAAACCCGCGACGGCGGCACTACCTGGAATCGCCTGACGGTCAGCCCGGAAGGTGACGACTACCACCTCAACCAGATATTCCCAGGCGCGAACCACAGTCTGTTCATCGCGGCCGAGGGCGGAAACGCCTACCGCTCCCTTGATAACGGACAGACCTGGCAGGCAATGGACACGGGTGCGAGTGGTTCGCTCTGGTGCGGCACCGCCTTGCGTGATGGTCGAGTGTTGCTGGCGGGCATGAGTGGCCGCGTGCTGCTCAGCGACGACCTGGGCGACAGCTGGCGTGAAATCGACACCGGAAGCACCAACGCGATCACCGACATCCGTGCGCTGGCAGATGGACGAGTGGCGCTGGTGGGCAACGGTGGTCTGGTTGCGATCGCCGATAGCGACCTTGCCGGATTCACCACAGCCATGCGTCCGGATCGACAGAACCTGGCTGCCCTGGCACCGCTGCACAATGGCGAGCTGCTGATGCTGGGAGAGTCCGGCGTGATTCCCGAGTCAGCCACACAGGCGCCGGGGAAGTCAGCCCAGTAGTCCGGTAACCGTCCCCGCTGAAGAGCACCCACTATTTCGCCGCAGGGAGCCGTCACTTGGCCTCCCTGGGGCTACTCGTCAAAAGGAATACCCATGAACAAGCCTGAAATTATGAGTACCGTCGAATGGCAGGCTCGCTGCGACTTGGCCGCGCTGTATCGATTGATCGCGCACTTTCGCATGACCGACCTGATCGACACCCACCTGACCCTGCGCGTGCCGGGGCCAGAGCACCACTTTCTGATCAACCGTTATGGGGTGCTGTTCAACAGGATGAAGGCGTCCGATCTGGTCTTGATCGACCAGCACGGCAAGGTGGTCGATAGCAGGGGGACAGACCTTCGGGTCAACGCGGCCGGCTTTGTCATTCACTCGGCCGTGCACATGGCCAGGCCAGACCTGATGTGCGTGATCCATACGCACACAGCGGCCGGGATAGCCGTAGCTGCCCAGGAGCAGGGGCTGTTGCCGATCAGCCAGCATGCGCTGAAGTTCTACGGCAAGGTGGCCTATCACACCTATGAGGGCATCGCCTTTTCGTGTGATGAGCGCGAACGACTGATTGCCGATCTCGGGACGCACAAGGCCATGATCCTGCGCAACCACGGCCTGTTGGTGGGGGGCGGCAGCGTGGCCAAGGCGTTCCACGAAATCCATTTTCTGGAGCGTGCTTGCCAGGCGCAGATCCAGGCACTGGCCGGCAGTAGCAAGCTGGTCTACCCGACGAAGGAAGTGTGCGAACACACGGCGCGGCAGTTCGAAGGGGAGAATATCGACAGCATTATCGACATGGCCTGGGAAGCGGCCTTGACGCTGATTGAAGACCAGCGCGAGTCGTATTGTTCGTAAGGGAAAATCCTGACTACCGATGAATTGGTCAGTTCGATCAAGGCATCAGCAGCAGCCTCTGCAGTGTGAAGGCAATCCTTAATCAAGTTTGAGTCAGGTCTTGCAAAGGATTTGGAGGCAGCCCTTAGGGGAGGGGCTCATACAGAAGTAACGCCTTCGAATCTAACCGCCCTGAACGAAAACGGCCTAATTGAAATGCTATAAGAACGGAGTTTGACAATGATCTTCCAGACGCTTAATCCCGCAACCGGTGAACTCATCAAAACCTTTGATTTTCAGTCTGATTCGCAGGTCTCGGCGGCGCTGAACGTTGCCGATGAAACCTATCAGCAAGACTGGAAACTTCGGTCTGTTGCTGACCGGGCTCAAATCGTAAAGCGCGCAGCTGCCATCCTTCGCAAGAACGCCAAAGAGTACGCGGGCTACCTGACCCTGGAGATGGGGAAGCTGATCGCCGAAGCTGAGTATGAGGTAGAGTTGTCGGCGGCGATCCTCGACTATTACGCGGATAACGCTGAAGAGTTCCTGAAGCCGCAGCAGCTGCCAGGTGCATCCGAATCGCTAGTTGTCACTGAACCGATCGGTGTTCTGGTGGGGATTGAGCCCTGGAATTTCCCCTACTACCAGCTCGCTCGAGTTGCTGGCCCTCAACTGGTTGCAGGCAACGTCTTGCTCATGAAGCATGCTCCCAGCGTCCCTCAATGTGCATTGGCCTTTGCGCGTCTGTTCGAGGAAGCTGGCGCACCGGAAGGAGTGTACACGAACCTTTTCTGCACTGTTGATCAGATTGGTCATGTGATCGACGACTTTCGTGTTCGCGGCGTAATGTTGACTGGCAGTGAGCGTGCGGGGGCAGCAGTTGCGGAGCGTGCAGGGCGAGCACTCAAGAAGGTCATTCTCGAGCTCGGCGGCAGCGATCCAATGATCGTGCTGGAAGACTCTCCGCTCGATTCTGTCATCGCAGCGGCTGCTGGCAGCCGCCTGCTCAACATGGGCCAAGCCTGCGCGGCTACCAAGCGGCTCATCGTTGTAGGTCAGGAGCGTGGTGGGCAGGTTCTCGACGGCCTTGTAAAGGTCTTCAACAGCATGAAGGCAGGCGACCCCGCCGATCCGACTACCACCATCGGTCCGCTTTTCTCAGAAGCAGCCCTAGACAATCTGCTTCGACAAATTGACGGTGCCGTCAAAGCCGGAGCTACTCTCGTTACGGGCGGTAAACGCATTGATCGTCCAGGTTTCTACCTCGAGCCGACGATCATTACCGGTATCAGCAAAACGAACCCGCTCCACAAGGAGGAGGCATTCGGCCCGGTCCTGACTGTATACATCGTCGAGACCGAGGAAGAAGCCATTGCCGTAGCCAACGACACGCCATACGGGTTGGGATCTTCTGTAATGACAGCTGACCTAGAGCGTGCAAAACGCGTAGCAGCACGGATTGAAGCTGGCATGGTGTTCATCAACTCTGGTGTTTATACCGGACCGGAAACTCCATTTGGAGGCGTGAAAAACTCCGGCTTTGGCCGCGAACTGGGTGCGGCAGGTATTGCTGAGTTCGTCAATCGCAAGCTGATCCGAGTCGCCAGCGCAGGATAGTGGAGCGCTGAGTGCAAGTGACCCTCCATCAAGGGTCACTTGCACTTTATCCCCTTCGACTGAAGTCTCTTGAAGGCGGTCTGATAGCTCGTTGGTTCTTTGCCTGGGACTTCTAGAGACAGGTGCCTGTCAACGAGGAGCCTTAGATCAGAAGCGCCACGTCGCGCCGCCACCGATGATGTGCAGCGCAACGTTGTGGTAACTGCCGGAAAGGGTAGTGCCGAACCGGCTCTAGGTCTGTTCGTTGTCCATGTCACCGAGCCAGGCGAGGGTATAGGCCAAGTGCACGTCGAGGCCTTCTTCAAGCTGATAGTTGACCCCCGTGGCCAGGCGCCAGGTTTCGCCCATGGAGTTGTCCACGGTGCGGTCCTTGTCGTCGACCGCCGAGCTGTCATAGCACAGGCCCATGTTCCAGTGCAGCTGTGGATTAATCTGATACTGGGCGCCTACCGAGGCGTGCCAAGTGTCCTTGTATTGGCGGTCGACGGTACGGTGTCTACCAGTAAGGGACAAGCAGGCGCCTGCAAGTTGGCAGTGCCAGCGCTTGCGGTTGCTTTGTCTCGCTCAGCTGCATCACCTCAATCTCATGGTGCAGCTCAACCAGGAGAATAATCCAGTAATCCTGGGGGACAGCTATGTTGCTGGAGGGGACGGGCAACGCGCTGTGGCAAACGATGTATCGGGCGGCTGAAGCCTTTTCGCGGCAGGCCGCCTATCCCGCCCACCCGTTCCCGCACCTGGAGTCGGACGCACACTGTGTGCTTTGCCAGCAACCCTACGCAGCGGACGCGGCCGAGCGCATGCGTCGCTTCGCAGCCTTCGTGGCCGATAGCGCCACTGCGGACGCCCAAGCCGCCAACGTTGCGCGCCTGGAGGCGCTCGAGAAGGTAAAGGCGGTCGATCGCAGCGTTCTGGACGCGCCCACGCTGGCTGAGGTGGCTGAGCGTCTGCCTGATCTGCATGTCGCCATAACGGCAGCGGAGTCCGTCTGGGCCGCCCGGCACGCCAGGGTCACCCAAACCTTGGAAGCCGGGAAATGGCCCCGGAGTCAGCGCCGCTTCCGCCGGAAGCGAACCTGGATGGTGTCTTCGCCGCCAAGACCGCCTCGCTGCGCGCGGACGCCAAGACCCTGCGTGACTCCGCTGATCCCGCCGTACGGTTGGCCCTGACCCGGGAGCTGGCGGAGCTGGAGGCTCGACAACGCCTGTCCGGCCATCGCGCTGCAGTTGAGCGTTTTATCCAGGACAGCCAGGTGCATGACAACCTGAGCTGCTGTCATGGCGCGCTCAACCCACAGGCGGTGTCACGCAAAACTGACGGCCCTGGCCGCGACGCATGTGACCGAGGCCTTGGCCACCACCATGAATGCCGAGTTGAAGGCCCTGGGCTACAAGCGCCGGGTACAACCGGACCTGACCGGGCGTACCGATCTCGGCGTGACCAAGGTGACGCTGCGCCTGAAGGACATCAGCGCAAAAGCCTCCAAGGTGCTGTCGGAAGGTGAACAGCGCGCCTTGGGGTTGGCCATGTTCCTGGCTGAACTCGAATCGCTGCCGCACACGTCAACGGTGGTGTTCGACGATCCTTCCACCTCCTTGGACCATGTGTTTCGCCAGGCCATCGCCCGACGCTTAGTGACCTTGTCCGAAACACGGCAGGTACTAGTGCTCACCCATGACGCCGTGTTCCTGACCGAATTGGCCATGGCGCTTCAGCGTGCGGGAAGCTCGGCTAATTACAAGACCATCGGTTGGGATGACTCGCCAGGGTTGGTGAGCGAGGGGCTGACCTGGACCACGATGGACACTAAGGCCCGCCTGGCTGATCTGCGCGAGCGAGTGAAAGCCCTGAACACCATCGACGGCAGTTATCCGGATGATGAACTCGAACGGCAAATTGCGGCGGGCTACTCCAGCCTCAGAGGCCCCGTCGAACGGGCCATCCGCGAGATCTTCCTGAACAACACGGTCCAGCCGTTCAGCGACGTGGTCAGCGTGGAAGCGTTTGGCGCCGTGGTCGGCCATCCCGCGGAGGAGTGGGAACAGCTGCAGGATGTTTATTCCCGGGCATGTGAAGCTACGGAGGCCCATGACACTCCCGGCGAACGCCAACTGCCTCTACCCACGCGCGAGGAGATGCTCGGCGACATCGCCCTGGTCCTGGAGCTGGTCCAACGTGCTGCCACGCGCCGAACCGCCTACGAGAACCAGCGCCGGGAACGGACTGCGCAACGCAAGAAAGTCTTCGGCGGCTAGCCTGCCACGATCAGGCCAGGCCCAGCTCAAGGCTCGGCTAAATCGTGGCATGGCTGGGCTACTGCTCGTGGTCGGGCACAAGATTGACCAAGGGCGTAAGGCATGCCTGCGCCGAGCGAACCCATGCGGCCAGCGCCTCAAGGTCCAGTTGCACGGATTCTGCTTCGGCCCAGATACAGGCTCCCTCGGTGGGCACTGCCGGGGCGGCACCCTCGACCAGGGTCAGCGCCATCGCGTGGAGCCTCAGCAGTTCATCGCGCAGCGCGATGACGCCGCCCATGTCAGCGAGACAGGCATCCAGACCGTCCACCAGGCCCAGCAGCCGGGAGGTGTCGAAGCCATCCCGGACCTGTTCCAGTACGGTTGCATCCACCTCACCATAGGGCGTGACACGAAACGACGCGGGAGGGATGTCGATCATTGGGTTTCCTCCGCCGAAGCCTGGCTGGGGGTACCGCTCCGGAGCGAACCGGCCGCCTGCTGGAAGACGGAGTCCTTGATCCAAGGCTCCGGCGGGCGGTTCAGCTTGAGGTTGAACTCACCGAAACGCTTGACGTTGCTGGTCAGGTAGGGACTGAGGAAGGACACGTCCTCATCACTGAACTGCCAGCCCTCGCGTGCCAGTTTCTGCAGGATACGCATCATGTCCACGGTGTTCTGCAGGATCACCGACGAGGCCACCATGTCGTTGTAGCGCAACCGCTTCTGCTGCTCGTCCGGGTCGTTCTCGGCGATCACGTCGCCGCCGAATGACAACCACTTGGAGAATCCGTTGTAGGACTCGATCTTGTTGGTGTTAGCGGTGACTTCCTGGCGTAGCTCGCGGCTGCCGATCCAGTTGAGCAGGAAGATCGTCCGAATTACGCTGCCAAGCGCCTGCGCCGCGTGGTAAAGCTTGTTGCGCCGGCTGTAGGAACCGAGTTTACGCAGTAGCATTGGCGAGGAAATCTTGCCGGCCTGGATCGACAGCGCCACCTGCATCAGATCCTGCCAATGGGTTTCAATCAGCTGCCAGTCGGCGGTGTCGGTGAACAGGCGATTGATGTGCTTATAGGAGACGCCGCGATCTGGTCGGCACATGATCAGGTCGCGCCAGTTACGGATACGCGGCATCAGGTTGATGCCGAGCAGGTGGGTAAAGGCGAATACCGTGGCTGACTGTCCCTGGGTGTCGGAATACACAGTGTCGGCTTCCACGGTGAGGTCGGCCTTAAGCAGACCCTCAATTACGTAGATCGCCTCCCAGATCCCCGGCGGGATGAAGTGCTGGAACACCGCGATGTAGTTATTGGCCACGTGCCGATAGGCCACCGCCCCCATCTTGCGATAGCGGAAGTGGTAGCCGGCCAGCAGGTTGTCGTCGTAGAAGTCGAATTGGGTGCCGTCCGCCGCCACCGCCTTGCCGTCGCCCCACACCTTGGGTAGATCGAGTTGCAGGTAGAGCTCCACCAGCTCCCGGTTGGCCTTGTCCAGTTTCTCCAGCGAAAGATGGCGGCGATTGGTGTAGGAGAGCATGTGCGGCGTGACATTCCCCGCGAGGTGCCGGGCCGCCTGGTTGGGCCCCAAGTTGCAGCCCATGGCGAAGATGGTCATCAAATAGCGCTCGGCAGGCTCTTTGAGTTTCGGGTCACCACCGGACACCGGCCCGAAGTGCCGCGTGAACTGAATCCAATGCTCGATGTTGGCCATGATGTCGAGCACGTGCCGGGCAGGCATGCGTTGAACGATCGCCGTTTGCAAGGAGATGGCGGACGGAGGGATATCCCGGGCCATCACCCGTCGCAAGACCGGTTCACCGGTATCATTGATCGAGACATCCCCACGGCAGGAGGGGAACTTGTCGTCCAGATGCTGGGCGGTTTCTTCCAGCTTCGCTTTCAACGTCGAGACAAACTCCTTGGCATTGCTTGGCAACCCCATCTGGTCACAATAGGCCGGCAGTCGCTTGAGACAGTCCTCCCACGAAAGCAGTTGCTGGCGGTAATCGGCAAAGGACTCTGACCCCAGCACGCAGAGATCACCCGAGCGTAGTTCGCTGGCCAGATAAGAAAAGACGCAGACTTCCAGGTAACGTCGATTGGTCGGTGGGCCTTCGCTGGCCGCACGCCCCACGACCTTGCCCCAACGCTCCGAGGCAAATGACAGATCGACATACTCATCGATCCACTCCCGATGCAGATTCTCATTGTCCTGGATGAGCTGGAGGGCCTGGATCAGTGAACGGTCCTGGGTGGTCGGCTCCAGCTGCAGAAGATGGCTCAAGCGAAACAGCAGTGAGCGATGAGATTTGAAGTGCTTCCAGATCAGGGGGAAGTAGTTATTGCCGCCGGTGGCCTGTACTTCGGCACAGGATTCCCGCAGCCGATCGAGATTGCCGTCGGGGCAGAGGTACTCCCGAATCAGACTGCCTGCCTCTTCGTCATTCGGCTCCTGGATCAGAATTTGCAGCACCCCGTCGAGGGTGGCCACCAACTGTTCCAGCCTCTGACGTTGTCGAGCCTGGATTTGCTCCAGCTCCTCCTTGGCGCGCTTATGGATGGTCGAAATCCGCCGGATGAACATCTCGGCAATATGATCCCGTGCCCGCACCCGCATCCGATAGATCAATGCCAACATCAGTGTGTATCGCTTCGGTAACGAACACTCCTTCAACTCCGCGACATCCGCCGCGGCGGCCTGCGCGGCAAAATGTCGGATCTTGGTATCGACAATGCCCTCAAAGATCATATCCAAGTCACCGAACGCCTCCAGCCAGGAGAGGTGTTCAATCAACACCTCAAGGTGTTTGCGGGACGGCTTCTTGGGTGACTGCTTCAGCGCATTGTAGTCACTCTGCCGCCGGCCAAATTCCGTATCCAAAAGATCCTTTAACTGATGGATGACATCAATCGGCGTCCGGGTTACGACAAGGTTGAAGAGCCGCTCCTGAATAGCAACCTGGGCATCTTCTGCGGCGTCATTCAGCGTGGAATAGGCTGGAAGTTCGTAACCGCGCTGCAGCAACTCACCGATAAGCAGGTTGATGATATCCACGCGCTGATCGAGGACTTCGGCAGCGTCCTGCGCTACTCGGAGAGTGATGCCTAGCGCCTCACTCCCATAGAAGGCCTTGACCTGTAGAAACTCTCGAATTGCAGCTTGATGCCGATATAGTGTTCGTGGATTCGCGTACCGCGGGATGATACGAGGGCCAAAACCGAGCGCTTCTCTAATATGGCCGGTAATTTCTGAAGGAATTTCCTCGAGGGACGGAAAGTAATGGAGCTCCTGGAAAACCTTTAAGTGAACTGCCAGGCCAAGGGAAAGAGCAGAGCTCCGGGCCATCTTCGCGATCCACTCAAGCTCCACCTGGGAAAGCGAGTAGCTGCGATGTAAGTCCTTGCCCCTGAGGTTGGTTGGTAGCCGTGGATATGCGGTCCGTTCCAAAGCAGCCATCGATCGGTCCCCCAATCATGCAAAGCTACAAGCGTAGACGCCGGGGGGAGGCGTGCCCGGGTTGATTTTGACCAAAAAATAATCCTATCTATATCAAAGCTTTACGTTCCCTATGTCCTAATTTTCCTTTATCTCGGCATGGCCCCTGAACCGTCCCCGATCATGACACTTGAGGGATTTCACAGAATGAGGCTTTGCCTGTTGACACTTTGCAGATAGTCACGCGGCGCGGTGTTCTTGGATGGCCACCCATCACGCCGCCGACACTCCCCTGGCGTAAAACCTTGGGCATATCAGGGGTCGTCTCAGAAAACGGAAAATAAAGCACGCTAAGCGTGCGTGGAGGCTGGCACCCAGCGGTACAGCGTCGGAATGGACACGCCGAGGTTCTTGGCCACGTCCTTGGGCGGCACCCCGCTGGCCAGCAGCTTCTTGGCCGACTCGATCTTGCTGTCGGTCATCTTCGGCTTGCGGCCGCCTTTGCGGCCGAGCTGCTTGGCGACTTCCAGCCCGGCGCGGGTGCGCTCGACGGTCAGCTCGCGCTCCATTTCGGCAAGGCTCGCCATGACGTGGAAGAAGAACCGCCCGGATGGTGTGCCGGTGTCGATGGAGTCGGTGAGGCTCCTGAACTGGACACCGTGCTTGTGCAGCTCGCCGACCAGATCGACCAGTTGCTTGACCGACCGGCCCAGCCGGTCGAGCTTCCAGACGACCAAAGTATCGCCTTCGCGCAGCATTTCGAGCGTCTTGGCCAAGCCAGGCCGGTCTGCCCGCGTGCCACTCACCTTGTCCTCGAAGACCTTTTTACATCCGGCCTTGCTCAAGGCTTCGCGTTGCAGCTCCAGGTTCTGATCCTGCGTCGAGACGCGCGCATAGCCAATCAACATGGCTTGTCTCGCGCCCGGTCGATGCGTTCCTGCATCGCCTGCATCACTTCTTCGTGGGTGTACGATCTGGCGTTGGCGTCGGTGGCTTGCCGCAGGGCTTCCTCAACCTCGCGCGTCATCCGCTCGTAATCCTCCGGCCACAGCGCTTGCTCCATGCGCAGCGACGCCTGACCCAGCAGGTGCAGCAGGCTGAACAGCCGCATGTCGTTGGTGGCGACGATGCGCTCCCGAATCTGCTCCTGAATAGCTTCGCTAGCCCGATGCGCTTGTGGTGTGGCAGTCCCCTCGTAGTCAGCGGGGAATTCCGCTTCCTCGGCAATCCTTGCCCAGGCGCTGGCCAGCGCCTCGATGGTTGACGTGCTCATTTCCGCCGCTCCTGTGCTCTTTGGCGAATCAACCGGCCAAGGGGCCTCGACGCGAAAACCAGCAGCATCACGCCTATCGGATACCAGGTCGAGAAGACCACCAAGGCATCGAAGGCTGGCCGTCCGGTGTTGGTAGGCAGTACGGCGGTCACAGCCATCAACCCGCCGACCGTCCAGATGATGCGCCACACGTAGGGCATCACGCGGGGCACGTAGCCGTCATCGAAAGCGGTCTGGTAGTAGCGGCGCAGGCCGCGCTCGGCAAGCGCCTGGCGCTGCCGCTCCGACAGCGCATCCGTCCGGCCATACCAGCGCCGGAATGGTGGACAGCGCAGCAGCAAAGGGGTGAAGAGGATCATCACCGCCACGATCGCGACACCCCACGCCATGACGGCGCCGGCATCGGGCCGCTTGGCGTTCTCGATCACGGGCGCGAAGACGCCCGGAGCACCGATCATCCAGAACAGCGCAATGTGCTGATGGAAGGAGAGCTTCATTTGCTCATCCACTTGCGCAGCAGGCGCTTTTTCAGGGAGGCGCGTTCTTGCGGGTTGCGTCCCTTGTGATTGGCGATGCGATCCGCCGTGGCGGCCTGGCGCTTGACGGGCCAGTAGGAGCGGCCATCCTTGCCCATCGACCAGACGCTGCTGGCCTGGTTTTCCAGCAGGGGCAGATGGGCGCTCAGGGCTTCGGGCGACGCGCTGGTCAGCGCCGTGCGCTCACGGGTGCGCCAGCGCTGATGCCAGAGCTTCTTGTCCTCGCGCTCGCTGCCGCAGGTCGTGTGCCCGACGATGGGTGTTTTGCGGCGGCTGCGGCTCATAACGTAGTGGTCTCCAAGAACATTCAGGACTGATCCCAGGCGTCGATGGTCAAGACCTGATCGGCAGGACAGGCGGCTACGCGGTCGGGAACTGGATGGTGTTCAGTCTCATGCCGACCCCATTCGATTGATCGCGTCGCTTGCGGCACGCTGCGACGCAAGGAGGTTTGCGACCTGGTTTAGCAGCCGTGTCCGCTGCATGTCTGTTACCTATCTCCCCGACCGCTCATTGGACCAACTCCAGAGATTGGGCTCTATCGCTCAGCCAATACGAAACCGGCATTGGCTGATGCCACAACCGAGACGAACACAAATGGCTCGGTACCTGTATTTCGCGCCCCGTGCACTTGGCCCGGTCTTGCCACGGCTATCTCACCTTCCCTGAGGGCACGAACAATCCCATTGCCCTGAAAGTAATCAGCCATTCCCGACAAAACAGTCCACGTGTCTTGGCCGTGAGGATGAATGTGAGCCGCAATTTCCTGCCCGGGATGGACATGCCAAACCACGATAATTGAGTCTCGGGTTTCAAGCACAACGGAACGAATAGGCTCGCCTTCGGACGGCTGAACATACTCGGCTACAGAAAATATTCTCGATTCAACAGTCATCGGAGATCCCTCTTTCACAGTGCCCCCAGACAGGCTGGATATGAGTTCTAACTCGAATTTGAACGGGAGGCTGGTCGTGCGGTCGTGCAGTTGCCGATGAGCGTGTCGGCTGCTGCCTCCTTGCCCACCAGCGAACTCACGTCCGTTGCGGCCATCCAGAAGGTCTTGCCCGAGCGCGGCTCATAGGTCGCGGGATCGAACACGCCAGAGGGGCCGAACATCGGCGGCTTGATTGGTCATGGCTCCATGCCTTTGTCGTTACGGTCTTCATCGTCGGCATCCTGACGCACGGCGGGCAATTGCTGGAGCAACGCCGGCAGCCATTCCTGTACCGTCTCCCACACCACATCGAGGTTGATGTCGAAATAGCCGTGAGCCATGCGATTACGCATATTGCGCATGCTGCGCCACGGCACGTCGGCATGCGCCTGGGTGAACTCGACGTAGCCATCCATCACCTTTGTGGCCGCCTCGCCGATGACGATCAGGCTCATGATGACGGCCTGCTGGGTGCGCTTGTCGGCCAAGAAGTCGTCCTTGGCCATCCCTTCCACGAAGCTGCGCGCATCGGTTGCGGCCTGCTGAATGTGGTCGAGGTAATCGGGCAGGCGGTTCTCGCTCATATCGGTTGCGCCTCCGCGAGCACCTTGGCCCGGAACTTCGGCGGCAGGTCGCCGGGAGTCAGCAGATCGACGTCAACGCCGAGCAGCGATTTCAGTTCTTCTTCCAAATCGCCCAAGTCCAACAACGTGGCACCGGGCAGCGCATCGACCAACAGGTCGAGGTCGCTGCCATCCCGGTCGGTGCCATGCAGCACCGAGCCGAAGACGCGCGGGTTCGCGGCGCGAAAGCGGCCTACCGCTTCACGCACTGCGCTTCGCTTCATGTCAAGCACAACAGACGGTCGCATGGGCATCCTTTCTTATCGAAACTCGTTGAGATGATATGCAATCAAGAATAGAATTTCAAGAACTATTTTCGAGAATCGCAATGCCTTGATTCCCGTGCCGCGCCTGTCATTTTCAGAAGACGACTGCACCATTTATCAGGAGTCGCCTGCACTTCAGAAGAGACTCTACAGTAGGCAGAAACAGAGCAGAGGAAGTCAGGTCCGGTAGGTAACGACGGGCCGTTGCCGGCCATGAGCTGCCATCTGGTATCGACGAAGCCAGTGACGATATTCCAGTCACAGCTGCTAAAGCGCGCCGCATCGAATATCCTAGCTCCACGCAACCACCTCGAAGCAGTGTATTGAACGATGGGTTTTGAACAACTAGCGGAGCTACGTGACCGTCTGCGGGCTGAAAAAGAGCCAGCAAAGGCCGTCATCCAGACAGACCTCAAGTGCAAATCCTCCCCCCAGGCCAAGCCTCTCAGCCAGGATCCTGCGTTAGAAGCGATCTGGCCATTGCAGAAGCATTTTCCATTGGCTTTCCCAGTCAATCCGTCCCCCAAGGTTCCGCTCAAGGAAGGCATTCTCAAAGATGCTGAGCAACACTTGGAACTACTCGGACTAACCCGCGAACAGCTCAAGTTAGGAATTTCTACTTGGTGCCGAGGAACTCGGTACTGGGCAAGCCTGGTAGAGAATGCGCCACGCTTGGACTTGGGCGGTCAAGCAGTTGGCACTGTGACCGCCACTCAGGCGAAGCAGCAAGCTTCGCGGCAACGCGTCCAAGACCGAAAAAATCGGGCGAAGTTGAAAACGCATGTCCCGGCACCAGTCGAAAGCTGACAGGGTTTGCGGGCCCCTTACGCGAAATGCGACGCCCAGCGTCGCATCTGCAATGTGATTCGATTACAACGAAGCCTGGATTCTTTGTGCGGCCGCATCGCTCACCCATCCGTGCCAGATTTCCAGATGCTCCCTGAAGAATATCTTCGCCAGCTTCGCGAGTCGATGTGCTCCTTGGTCATCAGCGCCAGGTTCTGGTTGAGTAGATCGATAGGAAGATTGACCTTCTCCAGCACTAACGGGCAGTTCACCCTCGCGCGCAGTCTAGGATCTCGTGAAGCGCAGCCCACGGGTATTCTTTTTTTCCATGGCTAGCCTCGCATGTACCGGCATGCAGAAACGGTCTCTCACAATCTTCCAGCGCTTGGCTCTCCAGGCAGCCAGTGCATACCACTCGCCCGGCAACGATCATCCATAGATCGTTCCATTTCTCAATTCTTCGCTCGATTTCCATATCCTGACTCCTTTCATGTGGGTCCATGGATCGAACGATACATCGGGGGCCCCCTCCAGGACAATGTCAACGACCTGTGAGGCAACTCGGCATCCAGGCCTCGGGCGTGCACTCATTCCGGTCACATCACGCATCGACCTGATCAGTCGGAGTCGCTCATTTCATACGCAACATGGCTCATCGATGGCGTACGTCAAGGCCCCACGCCCGTATTCATCGCCGTAGCTCACATCGAAGTCGACATCAGGTCGAGCCGCCACGACTGAGCGAACGCAAACTCTGCAACGCGACAGGCCCCGCTGGCACCAGACTTGCTTGCCTCATCCGATCGATCGCCGATCGCTCGGGCTCGTCCATCGGCAATTCCCCAGCGCTCCCTACCAGATAAGGACCACCATGCGACACTTCATTCCGTACACGATTCCTGCCCCGCTTTTAAGCAGTGCTGCCGCCATTGACGTGGAAGAACTGTCGATATCGGACGTCGGTGAAGCATTCACGCAGCGAACCTTCCTCCCGAGCGAACTCGCGGCAGCATGCCTGATGCGCATCAATCACTTGGAGCCGTATCTCAATGCCTTCATTTGGCTGAATCCCGACGTTCTCGATGACGCACGACGCGCGGATGCTGAGATCGTCGAGGGGAAGCAGCGAGGTCCACTGCACGGTGTCCCGCTCGTACTGAAGGACAACATGGACATCGCTGGCGTTAGAACTACGGCCGGCTACGCAGGGTTCGCCTCTGAGGACCGAGTCGTTGACTCTCAGCTGGGAGCGTTCAACGGTCTTGATCTGATGCCCGGGCATGACGCTGAGTTGGTGAGCCGGCTGAAGGCGGCAGGCGCCATCATTTTGGGCAAAAGCAACCTACCGGACTTCGGGCTTGATGGCCTGCGTGCCGATTCGAGTCATGCGGGAGATACCCTCAACCCTTACGACCGCCGTTACGCTCCGGGCGCATCGAGTTCCGGCAGTGCGGCTGCGGTCGCAACCGGCATGGGCATGGTCGGCATCGGGACCGATACAGCCGGGTCGATACTCTTCCCCGCTTCTGCGCAAAGCCTAGTGGGCCTGAAGCCGTCTTTCAATCTGGTGCCGACGGCAGGCATCTTTCCCGGTCTTGCCAATCACGACGTCGCGGGGCCTATTGCTCGTACTGTGACCGACGCGGCAATCACGCTGGATGTGATAGCGAATGAATCGACGGACGTGTCCGCGTTGAGGTATGCCGACTCGCTTCGTCGCGGGTCGTTTAAGGGCAAGCGCATAGGCCTGTTCGAAGCCGGGATATGGGCTGGCGCCTTGCACCCTGAAGTTCAGTCGCACTACTCGAAAATGATTCGAATCATCGAGGACCTTGGCGCGGAGACGGTCCCGGTGGTCTTTGGTGATACCGATTGGAAGTCTCGCTGGTCGTCGCGCAAGAGCTTCGTAGACACGAACTGTTATCTCGCTGGGGTAGACGCCTACCTCGCTGCCCTGGGTGGAGACAACCCGAACTCACGCCTCGCTTTCAGGGCTCGAACCGGATTCGACATTGGCCTCGGGACCACTGCGCCTTTGCACGGGTTGCTGGCCAACACCGGAATCAACGTGGCAATTTCCGGTGCAGAGATGGATCGGGTGATCGAGATAGCCAAGAGCCTTCTCCGGCACTATCAAACAATCTTGAAGGACAAGCGTATCGACGCCCTTTTCATGCCTCGCTCGATAAATCCTCTGCCAGACCTCGACGGTGACACACCGAAATACTTGGGCGACCAGTCGGTCGCTACAGAAGTCAACGAACTGGGGCTTCCTGCAATCACAGTTCCCGCCGGATACCTCGACGACGGCCGACCAATCGCCGTCGACATCGTTGGGACAAGCTTAGGAAGCGATCGCGAGATTCTCTCCTTGGCCTTCGATTTCGAGCAGCACACACGATTGCGGAGGCGGCCAGCGATCTGAGTCGGACTGCCACTTCGCACGACAACAAAGACGAAATTTGCCAGGCGTTCTGAGTGCTGAGAAGCGTGCGCAAAGGAAAGTCGGCACGCCAACGCCTTGCGCCGATCCCCTGCAATGCCACGCGCCCATTTTGCGAAATCCACTTGAGTGTGCGTCGTGGGCCCGAGGGCACTTGGAACGGACACCGGGGATCCCAGCAGAGCGCGTTAAGCACCACCCCACAACCGGATCAGATACCTACCGGCTGATCATTGGCAACGTATCAGAAGCAGATACGAGGTTTTGCACATCGAGCGGGACCGCGTACCTGCCATCCCAATTTGGCTGGACCCTTTGCCACTGGGAAGCGCAAGTATTTCTATTTATGGCGGACGGAGCCCATTGCAGTTCAAAGCCGACCAAGGACGGCGCCCTACTTCGTATTGACCTCACGTTTCCGCATGAATGCTCGTATTGTCAAATCAGGTGGACGGTCTGAGATTCAGAAGGTCGAGCAGCGTCTACTTCTCTCCAGAAAAGTGGCAAGATCGAGCGCCGGAAGGGAGACAGACGCATCCGATGCACGGACCCACATCTGAACTGTTTTCAGAATCAACTTGACTTGGGCGGTTCTTTAGCAGCCCGTTGAAATACCTGGAGACCGAGCCGTGCCCAGGGCGCAGACGACGAATCTCATGAGCAGGCGCCGTTGCCGACTTCGAGGTCGACCCGGGACGGTTGCCCCGTCTGGAAGTGCCGTTCGGTCGTCGATGTGGTCTCAACGAGGCTGCCTGCGCACCGGATCGTCGACGCCGCTTGCCCTGCCATGCCTGCAACCCGCTCAGGTTACGCAACCGGGTGAGGTTGTATGCGGTCATCGTCAGCGCGAAGGCGTGGTCGACCTTGGTCAGCCCACGCAACATCACCTGCCGCATCGGCCCGACAGTCTTGGCCCAGCCGAAGCACTGCTCGATGCATTTGCGCTTGCGTTGGCTGATGTCGTAGCCGACGTCCCCCCGTGTCAGCATAGATGTCGCCTCCACTTTTCAGCGGATGATCCGCACCGGAGCGACCAAAATCAATGCAAAGAACACAATACACAGCCGAATTCAAAGAGCAGGCGCTGAGCAAAGCCAGACAACGCGGCACGCGCACTCTCAACGAGGTAGCAGCTGAGCTGAATATGTCTGTAGGCACCTTGAAGAATTGGCTCAAGATGCGCAGCAATAGCGCGCCTCAAAGCGTGATGCCCAGCAGCCTTCCCCAAAGTCTGCCGGCGCGCCAGTGGAGCGCCGGCCAGCGCTTTCTGGCCCTACAGGAGAGTCATGGCCTCAGTGGAGAAGCCCTGCATGCCTGGTGCCGCGAGAAAGGGCTGTTTGAGCACCAGCTGACCGCCTGGCGCGAAGCCTTTTGCTCCAGCCCTGAGCCCGAGACTGCCCAGGAGAAGCAGCAATCCAAGGCCGAGCTCAAAGTTCTGCAACGTCAGCACGAACTGCTGCAGCGCGAACTGCTCCGTAAGGAACGCGCCCTGGCCGAGGTCGCAGCGCTGCTGGTGCTGCAAAAAAAGTTCCAGGCGCTGTTGGGGGGCGAGGACTGATGACCACGCCCCAACAGCGCCAGACCCTGCTCAGACTGATAAAAGAAGCTTGTACGACCGGTGCCAGGCTGCAGCGTGCCTGCGCCCAGATAGGCCTGTCAGAGCGCACCGTACAGCGCTGGCAGCGTCCTGAGGCGCACGGCGGTGACCGCCGTGCGCCAGGCCTGCACGCGCGTGCCGATCCGGCTAATAAACTCAGCGAGATCGAGCACCAAGCCGCCATGGCGGTGCTCAATGACCAAGAGTTCAAGAACCTGCCGCCTAGCCAGATCGTGCCCCGCCTGGCCGACCAGAGCCGCTACATCGCCAGCGAATCCACGCTGTATCGGCTGCTGCGCCGTGCGGGCCAAATGGCTCACAGAAGGCTTGAGCGTGCGCCACAAAAGCGCTACAAGCCGCGTGCCTTGACGGCGACCGAGCCCGATCAAATCTACTGCTGGGACATTAGCTATTTGCCAAGCCAAGTGCGCGGCAATTACTTCTATCTTTACTTGTTTGTCGATCTGTTCAGCCGCAAGATCGTGGGCTGGCAGGTGTTCGACTGCGAGAGCGCCGAGCTGGCCAGCCAGCTCTTGCAGGACATCTGCGCCAAGCAAGGCATACCACCCGGGCGACTCGTGGTGCACTCGGACAATGGCTCCCCGATGAAGGGCGAAACCATGCTCGCCACCATGCAGCGCCTGGGCGTTGCGCCCAGCCGCAGCCGCCCGTCGGTGAGCAACGACAACCCCTACTCAGAGTCACTGTTTCGCACCTTGAAGTATCGGCCCGAGTTGCCCGTCAAACCGTTTGAAAATTTGCTGCAAGCGCGCCGCTGGGCCATCGAGTTGGTGCACTGGTACAACGACGAACACCGCCATAGCGCCATCCGCTTCGTGACGCCCAGCCAGCGCCATGCCGGGCAAGACAAGGTGCTGCTAAAAAACCGTGCCTCAGTCTACGAATTGGCCCGTCAGGCAAATCCACTGCGTTGGTCTAAACAGGCCCGCGATTGGCGCTATATCGAGCATGTGCACCTCAATCCCGAAACACCAAAAACCAAGGACCTTGCGCCCCTCAAAAAAGCTGCCTAAATCACCCCTTCAACGCGACAACTAGCTTGACAACCACCGGGGGGCAGCCGCTTTGATACGCTCGAAAACATCCCCCATTTTGAGGGAAATAATGCTGCACTGATATTCGGGGCATCGGGTGAAAGCTGTGTTTGTCATCGTCGGCTGGTTGCCTCACACCAACAGGAAAATTCTAACTTTGCTCTAAAAGTCTAGGATGGCAGCATCCAAACTAGAGGTATTTTTCAGTATCAAAAATTTCACAGCTGCCCAGCGTTTGTGCACTGGTTCCAACGTAGTGCAGCTCTGAAAGGTGGCCGAGCCCTCCCCATCCGTTACCAAATCCTGCTAACTATCTGTTTTTAATAGCTTTCAACTTCCCCCTTCTCTTTCTGTAAAATTTGGCACGAGTCCTGCTTTACCCAACTGCGGTCATCACGTGCGTCATCGACGCCGGCCGAAAATACATACCTGTCAGCTATTCGCTGACAGATCGGCAAATAAGCCCTTCAAGCCTTCACGGCTCGGAGGGTTTTTTTTGGTTTTTTTAAGGAGCACGCGCATGAAGCTTCAGCAGTTTTTGGGAGGAATCGAAGGATTGGGCCCGGTCGCGGTGGAGAAGCGGGTATTCGTACAGCCGTGGGAGGCCCGTCTATTTGGGGTGCACGCGACGATGATGGGCACCAGCATTTGGGCGTGGCCAGACCTGCGGGTTAAAGCCGAGGGCATGAACCCGCTCGACTATTTCAAGTACCGCTATTACATCAAGTGGCAAGGCGCGATGGCCGAATTCCTCGTGGAACGTGGGTATATCGAGGCTGCTGAACTCGACGCACTGACCCAGCGTTTTCTCGACAACCCGGACACGCCACTGCCCGAAAAAGGCAATCCGCAGATCACCGAACGCGTGATCGATTACCTCTGGACCGGCGACAACCCGTATCGAAACATCGCCACCCAGCCCAAATTCAAAGTCGGCGACACCGTCTGCGTCAAAGATGTACCACTTGGCATCCATACCCGGCTACCCGGCTACCTACGCAACAAAGTGGGCGTTGTGGAAGTGGTGTACGACGGCGCCTACCTGTACTGGGACAAAGGGCCGACCGATGGGCTCGGCACACCCCAACCGGTTTACAACGTGCGCTTCAAGACCACCGACATCTGGCCAGAGATCCCTGACCACGGCGACGTTTTGTACAACGACTTTTTTGAAGTTTACCTGGACAGCGTTCAGCAGCAATGACGCGCCAAGCGCACGCGGCCTCGCCCCTTTTACGAACCAAGGAATTGCACCGATGAGCACACACGATCACGACCACGACCATCAACATGCGTCCGGCGAGCACCATCACCACGATGAAGAACGCGGCCCGGAAAGCTATTACGCGGCCCGCACCAAAGCACTGGAATCGCTGTTTCGTGAAAAAGGCCTGATCGGCACCGACACCGTTGATCGCGTCATCCACTTCTTCGACCACGAAATGGGGCCGTTCAACGGCGCCCGGGTCGTAGCCAAAGCCTGGACAGATGAGGCTTTCAGAGCGCGTCTGCTGGCCGACGCAAACCAAGCCATTAAAGAGCTGGGCTTGCGTGAAGGCATCGAAGGCGAAAACCTCAAGGTCGTCGAAAACACCCCAAGCACCCACAACGTCGTCTGTTGCACGCTGTGCTCATGCTGGCCGTGGCCGCTGTTGGGCCTGCCACCCTACTGGTTCAAGGATCCGGTGTTCCGCGCACGCGTGGTGCGAGAGCCCCGCGCGGTGCTGAAGGATTTCGGTGTCGAACTGGACAGCTCCAAGAAAGTCGCGATCTGGGACAGCAGCGCCCAAGTGCGCTTCTTCGTGATTCCTCAGCGCCCTGAGGGCACCGACCACTTCTCCGAGGAGCAGTTGGCCGCATTAGTGTCCACCGAAGCGATGCAGGGATTGGGTCTGGTTAGCACGGCGCAGCAAGGAGCCTGATCATGAGCACGCTGAAAAACCGAGTGGATCAACTGTGCGGCGACCGCAGCGCCCTGCCGAAAAACCAGGAACGTTTGGTGTTTGATGAGCCGTGGCAAGGGCGAGCGTTCGGCCTAGCCCTGGCGCTCGCCGAACAAGGCGCTTACCAGTGGGATGAGTTCCGCGCTTCGCTGATCTCGAACATCGGGGCCTGGGACAAGACTCACACTCCCGACGACCCTGACTGGCATTACTACCAGCACTGGCTGGCCTCGCTGGAAAAACTGGCGATGGACAAAGCACTCGTCACTCCCGAATCCCTCAACGCTCGTACGCAAGAGTTCCTTGAGCGTCGTCGGGACGAAGTCATCTGAAGCCGTCTGAAGTTATGTGAAGCCGTTGGCTTCAACACCCTCATCACAGCGCGAACACGAGGTACACATCATGTCTACTCTTCAATCCGTTTCAAGCATCACTACCACCGTATCGTCCGCTCGAAGCGCCCGGCGCGTGCTCAACGCCTGCTGCGTGATGTCCCTGGGCGCGGTGCTGCTGTACTTCGCCGGTTTTTCCAGCCTGCCGGCTTTGCACAACGCCGCGCACGATACCCGTCATACCGCTGCATTTCCTTGCCACTGAGAGGGCCTGAGCCATGATCAAGCGCATGCTGCAAACGGCGGGTTTCGCCGGGATGGGGGCCGCTCTAGTGTTGACGCTCATCCAAGCAATCTGGGTGTCCCCGCTAATCCTTCAGGCCGAAACCTATGAGCAGGCGGCCAGTGCCGGCCATTCCGATCCCCATGAGGCAGGCGAACATCATCACGAAGATGCCGGTTGGGCCCCAGAGGACGGCTGGCAGCGGGTGACGTCCACCGCCGCTGCCAACTTGGTGGTCGGCGTGGCGTTCGGGCTG
Source organism: Pseudomonas sp. MF08817 (assembly GCF_059862705.1). Classification (NCBI taxonomy): domain Bacteria; kingdom Pseudomonadati; phylum Pseudomonadota; class Gammaproteobacteria; order Pseudomonadales; family Pseudomonadaceae; genus Pseudomonas; species Pseudomonas sp. MF08817. The sequence continues at coordinate 12,821 of NZ_JCBCUY010000042.1, read as the reverse complement.
GTGCTTGCGGGGGCGATCAGCCTACGGCCGCCGCGCAAGCTCTCAACGGGGGTGCTGTGGGGGCTGGCCGGGTACGCGGTGTTTGTACTGGCGCCCTCGGCGGGTCTGCCACCGGAACTGCCCGGCACGCAAGCGGCTGATCTGCACGCCAGGCAACTCTGGTGGGTGGGTACAGCGATTGCTACGGCCATTGGACTGGTGCTCATCGCCTTCGCGCCAAAGGCCTGGTTGAAGGTGGCTGGCGTCGTGCTGTTGGCGGTGCCTCACCTGATCGGCTCGCCGCAGTTAGCGTCGCCGGAGATGCTGGCGCCCGCCGCGCTGCATCACGAGTTCGTGATCGCGACGTTGATGGCGGACGCCTCGTTCTGGGTCACGCTGGGGCTGCTCTGCACCGTATTTTCCCGTCGTGCCGCAACTTCCGGGCTGTTCAAATCCCCACAGCAGGAGTACGCGTAATGTCTGAATTGACCAGCCTTGCGATCAGTGTTGCCCTGCTGGGCGGCGTGTGTACCTGGTTCACGCTCTCAGTGGGGGTGCTGCTCATTTGGGCGGCCTTCGCCGCCTGGGCCTGTTTTTTCCACTCAGGTGGAGACGTGCGCGCCCTGCGCACCACGATCGTCTCCAATTGTTTTGGCGTGTTCACCGCATGGCTGACGGCGGTAGTGATCGTCTCGGTGCCGGGGGCGACGGTGTTGGGCGAGACGATCTGGGCCAGCGTCGTGGTCTGCATCAGCATCGCCTGCTACATCTCGGCGGCCAGGGTTGGCCTGTTCTCCTCGATCCCGGCGGTGACCTACGGCTATGCGTGCACGTTTGCATTTCTGCTGCAAACGCCCGGAAAGTTCAGCACTGAAAACCTCACCAGCCTGAGCTTCTCCAACGCATTGATCATCGTGCCCGCGTCAATGGTCGTGGGCGCGGTATTTGCCTTTGCGTCGGCCCGCTTCGCTGCACGCCTGCAACGTCGCGCTGCATTAGCTTCGTAGGAACTGATGATGGCAAACCTTTCTCACAAGACGTGCGTGCGGATCGGCCTGATGTGCTCCACCACTGGCTCGTACCAGAGCATCGGCCAGGCGATGCTCTGTGGGGCGCTGCTGGCCATTGAGCGCGTGGCGCGCGACCCGCGCTTCACCTTCTGTTTTGAGCCTGAAGTAGTCAATCCGGGCGGGGACTTGACCCAGTACTACGCGCAAACCCAGGCACTGCTGGACAGCGGAATTCGGCACGTCGTGGGGTGTTACACCTCGTCGAGTCGCAAGGAAGTTTTACCGCTGTTCGAGCGGCGCGACGGCTTGCTCTGGTATCCCTCGCACTATGAAGGGTTCGAGTGCAGCGACAACGTGATATACGTAGGTGCCTCGCCCAACCAGCACATCGTGCCGCTAATCAGCTACCTGATGAACACCGTGGGCAAGCGCGCCTATTGCGTGGGCTCCAACTACGTGTGGCCTTGGGAAAGCAATCGGGTGATGCGCGAAATACTGGAAGCCAACGACGGCGATGTCGTCTGCGAGCGTTATCTCCCGATTGGCTCCACCGATGTCGAGCAGATCATCGATGAGGTCCAACGCCTCAAGCCGGATTTCGTGTTCAGCTCGTTGATCGGGGAATCCGGCCAAGCCTTCGTGGCCGCCTATGGGCAGGCCGTAAATACACAGCGGATTTCTGCGTCCACTCCGCTGGCCAGTTGCACGTTGTCGGAGGAGGAACTGAAAGCCGTGGATGCCAGCGTGCGCGCCGGGCATATCTGTTCATCGGTGTACTTCCAGAGCATCGGCACCCAGGCCAACGCGGAGTTCGTTCGTGACATTAAGCAGCGGTACGGCGTGCAACAGGTGACGTCCGCCGATGCTGAAGCCTCGTTCATCGCGGTGCTGTTGTTGGCCGAAGCCATTCACCTGGCAGACACCGACGACGTGCAGCAGGTCAGAAGCGCCGCCGTTCAAAGCCGGTTGAACGCCCCTCAAGGGCCAGTGTGGATCGACCCGGAAAACCACCACTGCTACCTGACGCCGCGCTTGGGCATCTCCAACGCCAACGGGGATTTCGAGATCCTGGCGAGCGCGAAGGAGCCGCGCAAACCAGACCCGTACCTCACATGGTTGGACATGGGCAAAGTCGGCGATGGCGCCGTGATGGAAGACCATGGCGATCGCCTTAAACCGGAGTTGAGGATCGTCAGATGAAAAGGCCTCAGCTTCCCAACCTGCGTGACCATCGCGTGCTGATCCTGCACAAGAAGGACCATGACTATCAGGTCTTGAGCGGGCAACTGGTGAGGCTGGGATTGAAAATCATCGAGCCGGTCGAGGGCCAAGCCTTGCCTTGGTCGGAGGTGGACGTGTGTTTTTTCGATGCCAATCAGGCCCACAAAAATACCTTCCCTTGGCCGGATGGGGAACCGCGAGTGCCGTTGATTGCCATGTTCAGTGCCGAAACCCCTGAGAGGATTCACTGGTCATTGACGCAAAGGGTGTGCGCGTTTCTGGTCAAACCGGTGCGCTCAAGCGGGACATTCCTGGCCCTGCAACAGGCGATTTTTGAATTCGGATCGCGGTCCCGGGCCGACGCTGAAATTACCCAATTGCAAGAGCGTGTGAAGGCCCGGCGGGTAGTGCTCAAAGCCGTAGTCAAGCTGATGGAGTTGGCCAACATCGACGATGACCAAGCCTATGAACAGCTGAGGGAATCGAGCATGACCAATCAGATGTGCATGGAGGAAATGTGTCTGCGGTTTTTGCAAAGCGGCTGTGAGAAAAGCGCGCTGAACATGCTGCGTCACCAGCGAAGGCCCTGACTCGGCCAGACACAAACGCTCGCGGCCCAAGCCGCAGTTTATCGATATCACCCCCCTCAATGGCGCACCGCTGGTGGTCCGCCAAAGGGAGCTTTTTGCCAAAAAAATGGAGTCAACGTATGAACTGGCTGGAAAAATCGATCATGTTTACCCGGGGCGTGGCCCAGGGCAAAGAAGGTGAAACCCACGAGCTGACCACAGATCGTCAGGGAAAATTTCACTACACCATGGGCCCCTACTCGGACCCGGTTCTGCACATTCGCCCAGGGGACAGGGTTATCGTCGAAACCGCCGATGCCTTCGAAGGCAAAGTCAAACATGAGCACGATCGCCCCAGCGAACTGCTGCGCATGCCGTTTCTCAACCCTCAGAGCGGCCCCATCATGATTGCAGGCGCCGAGAAGGGAGACGTGGTGGCCGTCCGCATCGAGTCGATCCTGCCACGGGGTGAAAACCCTCGGGGTACGTGCTGCATGATCCCCCGTTTCGGCGCCCTGACCGGCACCGACCTGACCGCGATGCTGACCGACCCATTGCCCGAGATCACCCGCAAAATCCATGTCGACGAGCAGCATGTCCATTGGAGTGATCGCGTGACCCTGCCCTATCAGCCGCACATCGGCACGCTAAGCCTTTCGCCTGAAATCGACTCGATCAACTCCCTTACGCCCGACAACCACGGCGGCAATATGGACTTGCCTGACATGGGCCCAGGGAGCATCACGTACTTGCCGGTGCGCTCGCCAGGTGGGCGTTTGTTCATCGGCGATGCGCATGCGTGTCAGGGCGATGGTGAGGTGTGCGGCACGGCCGTGGAGTTCGAGAGCACGACGACCATCCATGTCGAGCTGATCAAGAACTGGAACATCGACTGGCCGCGCCTTGAAACCGAATCCATGCTGATGGCCATCGGCAGTGCACGCCCCTTGGAAGACGCGACGCGCATTGCGTACTGCGAATTAATTCTTTGGCTGGAAAAGGAGTACGGCTTCGATCGCTGGGACGCCTACATGATGCTGAGCCAGTGCGGCAAGGTGAGACTGGGCAATTTCGTCGACCCAAAATATTCAGTCGGTGCAGCAATCGACAAGCGATACCTCTGAGCAGCAAGGCCACCCACCCTGTTGTTGACGAGCCAAAGTCCTCCAAAAAACATTCAGTGCACAGTCACGTTTGATCGCCAGCCATGCTCCCGCAAACGGGGCGAGGCTGGCACCCAGCATGAGACGACTCTAGACGAGAAGGGCGAGCCATTGAGCAAATGGGGTAGGGACTTATAACAGATGGTTGGTCTGTCCCGGAACTGGTGGACAGGTAGTTAAGAGCTACTGCTCGCGTTTCGCCGCTCAAACTCCATCGGACTGAGATAGCCCAACGTCGAGTGGCGACGGCGGTGATTGTAAAAGCGGATGTAGTCGAACAGGTCGGTTTTCGCCTCTTGGTAGCTGGCGTAATGCGTCAGGTACACCCGCTCGGTCTTCAGCGAACGGAAGAAGCTCTCCATCGCAGAGTGTCCCAGCAGTTCCCCGGACGTGAATGGCTGGGCACAACCCGATGGCGCCGCAGCAAGGCCTGGTAGTCGTAGGCGCAGTATTGGCTGCCACGATCCGAGTGCAGCAGTACCTCTGCCTGTGGTTGGCGGCGTGCCACAGCCATCTCCAGCGCAGCATGCACTAGGGCTTGCTGCATGCGATGGTGCATCGCCCAACCGACGACGGCGCGTGAATAGAGATCGAGCACCACGGCCAGATACAGCCAGCCTTGGGCCGTCCGCACGTAGGTCATGTCCGAGACCCAGTGCCGGTTGGCGCGATCCGAGGAGAACTGGCGATCCAGGTGATTCGGCGCAATCGGCAGAGCGTGACGACTGCTGGAAACCAGCCGCCAGCGCTTGCGCGAGCGAACGCGCAAACCAGCTTCGCGCATCAGTCGGGCAACCCGGTGCCGACCACACGCATGCCCCATGGCCGCCAGTTCGGCCTTGATTCGGCGATGGCCATAGATCCCATTCACCTCATGGTGGATGGAGCGGATCTCCTTGCTCAGGCGTCGGTACGCCATCTCTCTCGCCGAAGGAGGCCGCTGCTGCCAGGCATAGAAACCGCTGCGCGATACTCGCAGCAGCCGGCACATTGGCGCTACGGGGTAGCGACCGGCCAACGCCTCGATGGCGCGGAACCTCACTTCGTGGGCTGCGAGAAGATGGCGAGCGCCTTTTTTAAAACATCGCGCTCCATGGTGACCTGGGCCAGTTGCTGGCGTAGCCGACGCAGTTCCGCGTTCTCGCCACGCTGCTTGCCATTGCCTGGAAAGGCATCGTCACCTTGCTGTTCGTACTGGCGCTTCCATTTGCCCAGCAGGCTTTCAGCAATGCCCAGCGTCTCGGCTACATGCCGAAGCGGCGTGCCGGCAAGCACCTGGCCTACCGCCTCGCGTTTGAAGGATTCAGGAAAACGTCGTCTGGTCTGGGTCATGAACACTCCTTGCGGCGGACATTATCCACCTTAAGTCAGTGTCCACTCAACCCGGGACAGACCAGTTGGAATTTGTTTTGACTCAATGATAGTAATGCTCTGAGGCTCTTGCTTACACCAGATCACAAAGACGGTGGTCAGAAAGCAAGCTAGGCAGCAGAGTGCAAATCCAATCGAAAGGCCAGAGTTGTTGAATGGGAGCTCGCACTCCGACGACATCTGCCGAAGCGTTGAGCAAAAAGGCCTACTGAAGAGGTCGACCTTCAAGTCCTGAACCAACAGGATGATGCTGAGAGGAAGGTAGGAGCCCAAGAAGATTGCTGCGGCGAATACTAGCCTGAGTTCCATTGTGCGTCCCTGCTAGAGCGGGGCGAACTCATTCGTCCCGTGGTGCGAAAATTATGGAACTCAGGATAGCGGCGATCACTAGCTGCTGCTAGTGGCCTTCTGCCCCAGCAAGCTAGAGAGCCTAGGTTGTTGCCGCTGATGCGATTTTGACCCAGGCTGCTAATTTAGCTTGGCCCACATGCGGCATTCGAACTCACCCCAATGAATAGCCCTAGTTTTCCCAAACACGTCGAAGGTCTGCTTCTGGCCGTAGTGAGCCATTCGCCTCCAGGTCAAGATCAGCCCAGTGAAAGCAACTTCAGGCCATCTGGACGCAACTCGCCCTTTGGCGAGACGTGCCGGTACAACGTCTGTCGAGTGACGCCGAGTTCCTCACACAGATCGCCAACCACGGTTTCCGGCTGCCCCATCGCCGCCATGGCCAATCGCAGTTTCGCTGCGGTCATCTTGAACGGCCGCCCGCCGTTCCTGCCGCGTGCTCGTGCCGATGCCAATCCTGCCATCGTGCGCTCGGAAATCAACTCCCGCTCGAACTCGGCCAGCGCAGCAAAAATACCGAACACAAGCTTGCCTGCGGCAGTCGTCGTGTCGACCGCAGCACCGTGACCGGTCAGGACTTTCAATCCCACGCTACGCGCAGTCAGGTCGTGCACGGTGTTGATCAGATGGCGTAGATCACGGCCGAGCCGATCGAGCTTCCACACGAGCAGCGTGTCGCCTTCACGGAGCGCCTTCAGGCAAGCAGCCAACCCCGGTCGATCATCGCGTCGGCCTGAAGCCAGATCCTCGTAGAGATGTGAAGGACTCACCCCGGCGCCGATCAGTGCATCGCGCTGCAGATCGGTGGATTGGGAACCGTCCGCTTTCGACACCCGCATATAGCCGATCAACATCTCTTCACCTGTCACATATACGTTCGATTATGTGACAGTGTGAGCCAGAAAGTTCTCGCCGTCAAAAACTGTCACTTAACCCGTCATTTAGTCTAAGACCTGCAAACGGCCATTCAGGCTCGTAATGTGACAAAAACTCCGGCGGGATGCCCTCCTTGGTGAACGTGGCGCGCAAACGTTCCAGGGATTCGGGGTCGCGTCGCCCGTAGGACGCCAGTGTGAACAGCAAGCGGGCCGTCTCCGGGTTGTGTCGCGCTTCAATGATGGCCTCATCGATGGCCTGGGCTGCTCGTTGCCAGTGGTTGATGGGTTCCGGCTTCGGCACCTTCGCCGGCAGGCCGTTGGTGAAACCAGTGTGCGGCTCCGTCTGAAACAGCGCGGCCTGTTCCCCGCGCGGGATCAGCGCCTTTGACTCGATCAGCGTGATGGCGGTGGCCGCCGCCTCCAGCATCTGCCACTGCACCGCCGGGGCCAGAATCTCGTAGGGACGCCACAGACTCTGCCCGGCGCGCAGCGGATGGCCGCAGCGCTCCCAGACATGGCGGATGCTCGCCGAGCAACTGCCGCAGTGCGAGAGCGGCGTGTTCAGCTCATCAAGCAGGGTGCGCAGCAGCCGGAACCACAAGCCGGCGTGGACACGCCGACGCGGCAGCTCCACAAAACCCGTCGTCAGCGCCTGCCAGGTGCGCCGGTCCATGCAGGCGATTGCGTCATCGGCAGGGCGCGGCGCAGCATCGGCGATTTCCCACTGAAGATACCGGCCGGGCATGCCCCAGTAGGACTCCAGCCAGCAGCCATGCTGCGGGCAGCTCAGCATCAAGGGGAGCTGCCAGACGAGTAGCACAGCTTGATTCGTTGGATCGTTCAGACACTGCGGACACGCCCGGCGAATCGTCTGGCTCGGTAGCCAGGCACGCCAGCGAGTGATGGACCGCACCTTGCGGGTGCGCTTGGGCAGGAGCACCGCGCATTGGAATGTATAGGTTTCCAAGGCTGCTGGTACCGAATCGTCGAGACTGTCGAGCAGCCACGGCACCCAGCCTGCAAGACTCATGCTGCGCAACCGCTCCAGCTCGACGCCACTGCGCTGGCAGAGCGCCGTCAGCAACGACAAGGATGGTGCGGTATCCAGGTCATCAAGTTGGCTGTGACCAAGATCGTGGGCCAGCAGCTCGTGCACGTCCATCTGGTAGCAGGCGGCGACCCGGTTGAGCCATGAGGACAGGGCTTCGCCTTCCTTGGGTGCCGGATGCAGCGGCCAGCGCGGCGCGGACTTCACATCAGTTCCCGCTCGAACTGTCGCCGCCGCTCACTGGGGCCGATGTAGTCGGCCATGCTGAGCGTGCGGTGGTTGATCGCTTCCTCGCCACTCTCCACGGCGGCGACGGCCGCCGCCACCAGCAGATGTGCAAGCTCGCCGATGGTGCCTTCGCTCCGGGTGAGCAGGTAGCGGGCCATGTCCAGCGTGGCAATCGGGGATGGCCGCCGTAGCGGGAGTGACGCCGCGAAGCTGGCCAGCAGCGAGCAGCAGTCCTCATTGGCCTCCCACGGCGGCAGCAGCATCGGCTCGAAGCGGTTTTCCAACTGATCGTCCGAACGGATGGCCAGGTACGCCTCGCGCGTGCCGACCCCGACCAGGGGGATACGCAGCTCGTTGCCGAGGAAGCGCAGCAGGTTGAGGAACTCGCGCCGGTTAACGCTGTTGCCAGCCAGTACATTGTGCAGTTCGTCGATCACCAGCATGCGCACGCCGACCTTGCGCAGCAGGGCCAGCGCCAGTTGCTCCATTTCCGGCAGCCGTGGGCGCGGGCGCAGCGGCGCGCCCATCGCAGCCAGCAGCGCGACATAGAAGCGGATCACCGATGGCTCTGACGGCATCTGCACGACCAGCACCGGGATATGTTCTTGGTCAGCGTCGGTGCCGACCGGGTGCGCCCGCCGGAATTTCTCGACGATCATCGACTTGCCGTTGTTGGTGGGGCCGACCAGCAGCAGGTTTGGCATGCGTTGCTTGTTCGGCCACGCATACAGAGTTTCCAGCCGGTTCAGCGCCTCGACCGCGCGCGGGTAGCCGATCCAGCGGTCGGCGCGAATGCGCTGGATGCGCTCGTCTGCCGGCAGCCTGGCCAAACCCTGTGCCGCTGGCAGCAGGTGGGACAGGTCAATGACGGGATATTCGTCCACGGCTACCACTCCTCGATCTGATCGAACGGTTTGGCCGGCGGCAGGTTGTCTGCCTGCGGGTCAGCCATGTCCACATCCGGCGGTATGGGCTTGGCCGGTGGCTCCGACGTCTTGAGGTGCTGGCGGCGATCAGCGTCGCGCCGCGCCTTGCGCGTGGCCTTCTGGGCGGTGGTCACGATCTCGCGCATCTGCCCGATCATGCGGAACAGCGCCGACTCGTCCACCTGCTCGCGCCCGAGCTGACGCAATTTGGCCAGCGCCTGGCGTTGTTCCCAGAGGGTGACGGCCGGATGGGACAAGGTGCGGTAGTGGATCTCCAGATAGTGCTGACCTTCCGGTTCCAGTACCCAGATGCGGCTGATGTCGCGCGGATCGCGCCGGATCAGGAAGGCGGGCAAGCGCTCGCGCCGGGCAATCCACGGCTTGAGGGCGTCGGCGTAGTAGTGGATGTGGTCGATGACAAAGCCGGTGCGGGTCAGGGTGCGGCGGATCACCGGCAGGAAATCGACCAAAAACGCGGTGGGGCGGGTAACGACGGCCGGGACGCCAACGCGCTCCACGGCCTCGGCCCAGCGCGCGGCCGGCGGCTGGAGCAGGCCGTTGTGCACGGAGCCGTGATAGGTGCCTACCGCCAACGCGAGCCAGCGCTCCAGCTCGCGCAGCGTCAGGGTGGCCATCTTCTCGGAATCGTACTCGCCGCGCTGGCCGGGATTGGAGAAGGTCGTCCCCGGTAATTCGTCGTGGATCATCTGCATCGCCGTGCCGATGATCCGTTCCACGATGCCGCCGTAGTGCGGCTGGCCTGGTGGGCGATAGTCCAGCCGGATGCCATGCTGTTCGCAGCCACGGCGCAGCGCTTCGCTTTTGAACTCGGCCGCGTTGTCCAGATAGAGCAGCCTGGGCTTGCCGCTCATCGGCCAGTCCATTTCCACATTCAGCCCTTCCAGCCAGGGCCGCTTGTCGCAGGCGGCATGCGCGAGGCATAGGCCGACCGAGACGGCGGACGGCGCTTCCAGCGTGACCACCATGCCGAGTACGCAGCGCGTGAACACGTCGATGGCGAGGGTCAAATATGGGCGGCCAATCGGTTGCCGGTCGCGCTCGTCGACCACGATCAGGTCGATGACGGTGTGGTCGATCTGCACCTGTTCCAGCGGCATGGTGACTTCGGGCGGAATGCCACCCGCGCCTTGCAAGGGACGGGCAGCGTCCTGCCCGCCCCGGCTGCGGGCTATTTTCGCCGGGTGTAGTCCGGCAATCCGCTGGGCCACGGTGTTGCGCGCCGGCACCGGCAGCTTCTGGGTTTTGCACGCCTGCGCGACTTCGCGGTGGAACGCCGCCAGGCTGCGTTTCTGCTTGGTCAGGAAGCGCTTTTGCAGCAGCTCGCGGATGATGCGCTCGACCGGTTCCGGCAAGTGTTGCCGCTGACCGAAAACTGACCCAGTAGAGGCTGTTCTGCCGACTGAAAACTGACCCAGGTGTTCAACTGCTTCTGCTCAATTTTTGAGCAGGAGAACACAGGGTGATCAGTATGGAAATGATGGGCAAAATTCGCCGGATGTATTTCCGCGACAAGCTGTCGCTGCATGAGATAGCCAAGCGCACCGGGTTGGCGCGCAACACGATTCGCAAGTGGGTCAGAGCACCTGAGGCCAAGCCGCCGGTCTACCAACGCCGCGCGATCTTCAACAAACTCAGCCCTTTTCACGCCACGCTGGAGCAGGCGCTAAAAGCCGATTCGCTGCGGCCCAAGCAACAGCGGCGCAGTGCCAAGGCGCTGTTGGCGCAAATCAAAGCCGAAGGTTATGACGGTGGCTACAGCCAGCTCACCGCGTTTATCCGTGCCTGGCGAGGGGGACAGGGCAAGGCGTCGCAGGCCTTTGTGCCGCTGACCTTTGCTCTTGGCGAGGCGTTTCAGTTTGACTGGAGCGAGGAAGGCTTGCTGGTCGGCGGCATTTACCGGCGTATGCAGGTGGCACATCTGAAGCTGTGTGCCAGCCGTGCGTTCTGGCTTGTGGCGTATCCGAGCCAGGGCCATGAGATGTTATTTGACGCCCATACACGCTCGTTCGGCTCCTTGGGCGGCGTGCCGCGCCGGGGCATCTACGACAACATGAAGACCGCCGTCGACAAGGTCAATAAGGGCAAAGGCCGGGCGGTGAATGCGCGCTTTGCGGTGATGTGCGCGCATTACCTGTTCGATCCGGACTTCTGCAACGTCGCCGCTGGTTGGGAAAAGGGCATCGTTGAAAAGAACGTGCAAGACAGCCGCAGGCGTATCTGGCTAGACGCCCAGGACTGCCAGTTTCACTCCTTCGAGGAACTCAATGCCTGGCTGGGCCAGCGCTGCCGCGCGCTTTGGAACGAGCTGACGCACCCTCAATACAGCGGGCTGAGTGTGGCCGAAGTGCTGGAGTTGGAGCGCGCTGAACTGATGCCTGTGCCAGCGCCATTCGACGGTTACGTCGAGCGGCCTGCGCGGGTCTCCAGCACCTGCCTGGTCAGCGTCGGGCGCAACCGCTACTCGGTGCCGTGTGAGTATGCGGGTAAGTGGGTCAGCAGCCGTTTGTATCCGACGCGAATCGAGGTGGTGGCTGACGACGCGCTGATCGCCAGCCATGTCCGCTTGCTGGATCGCGACCAGGTCAGCTATGACTGGCAGCACTACCTCCCGCTGATCGAACGCAAGCCCGGTGCGCTGCGCAACGGCGCGCCCTTTGCTGATCTGCCGGCGCCGCTGCGTCAGCTTAAGCACGGTCTGGGGCGTCATGCCGGCGGTGACCGGATCATGGCGCAAGTTCTGGCTGCCGTACCGGTCGCCGGGCTCGATGCGGTGCTGGTGGCTGTTGAGCTGGTACTGGAAAGCGGCAGCCTGAGCGCCGAACACATCCTCAATGTCGTGGCGCGCCTGGCCGCGACCGAACCACCACCCAGCGTCGAAACCCACTTGTCGCTCAAGGAAGCCCCCGTCGCTAACACGGCGCGCTACGACCGCCTGCGTGGCCAGGCCGAGGAGGTCGGTCATGCGTGATTTGATGGCGGAACTCAAGGAGCTGCGCCTGCACGGCATGGCCACGGCCTGGGCGGAGTTAACTGCACAGGGTGAGTCGAACACAGCCTCGTCCAAGTGGCTGCTCGAACACCTGCTGGAACAAGAGCACACAGATCGCGCCATGCGCTCGGTGAGCCACCAGATGAACATGGCCAAGCTGCCGATGCACCGCGATCTGGCCGGCTTCGACTTCAGCGCCTCCAGCGCCGACGCTCGCTTGATCAGCGAGCTGGCCAACCTGAGCTTTACCGACACCGCGCAGAACGTGGTGCTGATCGGTGGCCCAGGCACCGGCAAAACCCACCTAGCCACCGCGCTGGCCGTGTCCGGCATCACCCGGCACGGTAAGCGCGTGCGCTTCTACTCCACGGTCGATCTGGTCAATCTGCTGGAGCGCGAAAAACACGACGGCAAAGCCGGGCGGATCGCCCAGGCACTGCTGCGCATGGATCTGGTCATCCTCGACGAACTGGGTTATCTGCCCTTCAGCCAGGCCGGCGGTGCGTTGCTGTTTCACCTGCTATCCAAGCTGTACGAACACACCAGCGTGGTGATCACCACCAACCTGAGCTTCGCCGAATGGTCGAGCGTGTTCGGCGACGCCAAGATGACCACCGCCCTGCTGGATCGGCTGACCCACCACTGCCACATCGTCGAAACCGGTAACGAGTCCTATCGCCTGCAACACAGTAGCTTGGCGGCCCAGGCCAAGATCAAATCACGGGAGCGAAAGCGTAAGGGCGGCCAGGAACCGGAGGACGATGAGCCGTTCTGATTTCATGGCGACGACGGCCTGCTACATGGCTGCGTGTGGCAGGTCTTAAACAACTGAACTGGGCTAGCGAAGGAGTGGGGGCAACAGCAGCTGCGCTGGTAGACTTATCCACAGTTGCTGGTAACAAAATCAGCAATCCGCCCTGGGTCAAATTTCAATCGGCAGGGTGGGGATGCGGACAAAAACTTGGACTGGTTATGCCGCTAAGCCCAGGCTTTCACGATACTCAATGGGACTGAGCGCGCCGAGGGAAATCTTTATACGTTTTTCGTTGTACCAGCGAATGTATGAATCC